>JAITJC010000082.1 GCA_031279125.1 Oscillospiraceae bacterium | reverse complement strand
TTCATATTCGCCTGAATCACATTCCCCAACCTTGTGTACATCTGCGGGGCGAACCCGTCGTTCCCGAAACCCAGCAGCAGGAAAATATAGAGGTATTCGCCGTATGTCACGTGGAAGCCCTTAAGTGGAGCATCCGCACTTTCTCTTATTCCCCCATCTAAGCTTTCTGCCCCAAGTCGATCAAGCTGTATCACCCATTCTTCATCTATTCTTCCATCGACATCTTTTGCCTTTATAAATTTAACGGGAAATCCTGCCTTAAGCATTTGAATATCGTAAGCGCTTTCGGCCGCAATCACAAATAATATTAACATCGTCCTAATTAATGGTTCCGGTATTATACCGCCAGTCAATCCTGAAATGGCTGCTGAAATACCTTTTATTGTTACCGCAGTGGTATTCGTCCCCTCCCAAAAGAACATAAATCCGCTCGGCGTGTTCAGTATATAACGGAGCATGTACATCGCCGTCAGCGCCGTGTCTACGTTTTCCTTGCTCGTCCCTTTTCCGTACAGCACGTATTCGCACTCCGCCCCCATGGCGTAATTGTGGATGTTGTTTATCATTTTCGTCGTGAGCGACTTGTTGTAGGCGTCTTTCGGGTCCGTGCTGACCCAGCTCTTGGGTTTCGCGTCCGGCTTCTGGACGGATTCGTACGCCTCTTTGTAATTCGACAGCTTGAGCTTGTTCCCGTTGTACTCGCCGTTCAGGAGCTCGTACTTCCCTTCCTTTTCGAACGTGTAAAAGCTGAACATGTTGAAGGCGTATTCAGTCGCGAAAAGCGAGTCGCGGCGATCCTTCAGCTCGCCGACGAAGTCCGTTGCCAGTCCCGTGGCAAGCCCCGCGATGCTCCCCAGCCCTTTCATAAACCCGAAGGCGTCCCCCGACGCGGCTATGTTGTTGCTCGTGACGTCCTCCGCGGACTGCTCTTCCTCCGCTTTGTCCTTGCCCATACTCATATATTCCTTGTACTTGCTGTCGCCCGCCGCTTTGTTCGTCGTCTTGCCGCCCCCGAATTTCCCGCTCATCCAACCGTACAGCGTGTCCTGCGGGTCCGTCAAGTCCGGTCTGTTCGAGCCGCCGATGCCCGGCGTCACGGAGGGCTCCGCGGACGGGGAAAAGCTGAAAGATGAGTTCACGTAGGCGTCCAGTTCGCTTTTCGTCTGTTTGATCAGGGATTCTTTGATACCGGACGCGGCTTTCGCCGCCGAGGCGTCGTTTATGTCCTTGACGGGCCGGCTGCCGTATTTCATCGCGTCGAGCTGCGCCAGGAAGTCGTCGTACAGCGCTTTTATGCTCGTTATGCGGTTTTTCAGCGTGTCTATGCCCGCCTCTGAGAGTTCGTCCCATTTGATCTGCGTCCCGTCCGCCACGCTGCCGCTTTTGATGCCGGCTATTTCGTCTTTGTCCGTTTTGCCCATGTCCGTGACGGATTCGCTCGCCTCGTCCTCCCATTCCCCGAAAGAGCTTTTGTACTCCCCCAGCTCGTCTTTCATGGAACCGAGCTTCTCCGCAACGCCGTTCAGCGCGTCGCGGAGGGCTTTCAGGCTCCCCCTGTCCGCGCTTATTTCGCTGTAAATATCGGCGATCGTCCTGTTTACGCTCTTGTCCGCTATTTTGTGGATGGCGGCGTCCACGGCGTCCTTGTTCGCCCTGTCCGTGGAGATGCGCTCCAGGATCGCGATATGCTTCAGGTATTTGTCGGAGGAGCTTTCGCTCGCGGCGGCGCCGAGCACGGAGGTGTAAATGCCCAGGATTTGCGAGCTAAGCGCGTAGTAATGCCCCGTGTGCGTCGCCGCCGTGCCGGCACCGTCATAGCCCGCGTAGGCGCTTCCGCTGAGCGCGAAGGCGTTCGCCGGGTCGAAAGCGCTCTCCGCCGCGCTCTCGCTCATATACGAAAACGCGTTTTCCAGCCTCATATAGTACGTCAGCAGGCTTTCCGACGCCGCGTTCAGCGCGTTCAGTTTCGCCGTCACCGGGGCGTAGTTCTGCGCCCAGTACTGAATATCGTATGTCCCGCCGCCGTACGCGGGGAAGACGTCCTCTATCGCCGTCTTGGCGTTCTTGTAAGACGTGACGGCCCTCGCCGCGGAGGAGATGAGGTTTTGCACCTGCCCGAGGCTCGCTTCCGTTTCCCCGTCGAAGGTGTCCGACCTGTAGCTGTACAAATAATACGTCTGTTTCCTTATCTCCCCTATGCCGCTTGTGTTGTACAAATCGCGGACGAAGGCCTCGTGGAGCTTTTTATACGTTTCCCTGTACGAATTCAGGCGCGCGGCGATGTCGCGCAGTTTCTGCTCCCCGGGGGATAACAGATCCTGGTACGCTTTAAGGCTCGTGTAAACCGAGTACGCCGTTTCCATCAGCGCGTTTTCCGCTTCGTAGTACTCGCGCTTTTTTTCGGATAGCTCCCTGTCGTCCTCCGCGTTTTCAAGCGCCGCGCTGTTTTCCCCAAGCTCTTTCAGGAAGCCCGCCGTGATGTTGGCAGGCGCGCGGTATTTCATGAAGTCCGTCACCTGATCCTTCATCACAGCCGGGTTCGCGAGGTTCGCGCCGGGGACGGGCGTTATCATGTTTTCCTCCTCCGTAAGGATCTCCGTTTTCAGCAGGTCGGACACCTCGTCGCCCGCCGCCAGCAGGCGCGCTTTGTCCAGAAGCGTCTTTGCCTCTTCCTCGCCGAGCCCCTGGGATTTCAGCAGACGCGCGAAATATCCCGCGGAGCTTTCGTAGAAGTCGTCTATGTTCCGGCAGGACGCCACAAGCCCATAGAAGTCGTTCAGGTCGAAGTCATAGTGCGTCAGCAGGGAGTTAAGCGCCAGGTCTCCCGCCGCTTCCGCGAGGTTCTTCGCCAGCCTGACGCGCCCCAGATCCACGAACAGCGACGTGAGCGCGATACACGGCACGAGGATGACCGCCAGAAAAACCGATATCGCCCCTCTTGCCGCCTTCACTTGAATTTTTCCTTCGCTTCGTTTATGGCGTTCGTGATTTTCGCCTTGCCTTCTTCTATTTTCTCCTTCACGCCCGTCTGCTCCAGATAGTCCTCCGCCATATTCACGTTCCGCATAAACTCCGCCGTGTCCGTCACGGCCTTTTCGGCGTGCGTTTTGACTTTAAGGCTGAAATATTCCTTCGTCCCGAGCAGTTTGACCGGGACCGGGAGCTTGTACTCCAGGTCCACGGAAAGCGTCAGGTATATGAAGCTGCTGCCGACAGAGACCGTCGTTTTGGACGGCTGCGGCTTCATCCCGGAAAACAGCCCCGTGCTGATGTTCCCGAGTTTTTTGTCCAGCGCGTCCTCGATCTCTCTTTTCACGCCGCCCATTCCCGTGAAATACCTGTACGGCGCGCTGTAGTCGGGCGAGCGCTTCAGCATCTCCTCGAACGAGGGCACGGCGCCGTTCTCATCCACGTAGGAGAGCATCGGGTCGGCGCAGTACGCCGCGCCGTCCGCCGCGGCTTCCGCGACGGCCGCCTCGACCTTGCATTTTTCGTAGTAGGCGTTCCCCATGAATATCAGCAGGAAAATCACAAGGAACATCACCGGGAACACTATGACCGCCTCGACGACAACGAGGCCGCTTTCATCCTTCGGCTCCGGCATGTCCCGCCCCCTTTCCGCGCGTAAACAATGATTCCGCGCGGCGCCCGCCCCGCGAACGGGACGGGCGCCGCCTTCGGCGCGCTTACTCGCCTATCGCGTTCGACGCGGTGTTTTCGACTTGGCCGAACAGCGTTTTCAGCAAATTCGTGATGTAGCCCCGGAACAAAATCGCCAGCACGATCGCGATTCCGATGAGCACCACGATCGCCACGATGTTGACCTCTCCGTCCTCTTTCGCCAAAAACTCCCGCAGCTTCGCCTTCGCGAGCGCCGCGCCCGCAATGAGCATATTCAACATACGACATCCTCCTTTCCCCAAAAGCTCAATTTATACGAAAAACGGTTCACGCGCCGATGCTTGCGAAAATCGGCACGATGACCATAATCAATATCCCTATGAACATTATGGCGATGGGGATCAGCAGCTTGCTCGCCGCCTTTTCCCCCTGCCGCCTGACGTTCTGTTTCTTCGCCGCCCAAACTTCCTTGCTCTGCTCTTTCAGCATTTGGCTCAGCTCGCTGTTGCCCTTCACAAGCCCTTGCACGAGCGTGGACGTGAATTTTTTGATCTCCGGGATTATGCACCGGACGCCGAAGTTGAATAGCGCGTCCACCTCCGCCTCCCCGTTCCTCATCTCGTCCACCGTCCTCTGCATTTCGGCGTACAGCGTCGTATCCCCCGTGTACGCCGTCTCCTCCCACGCCTCCCGCAGGATCATGCCGGCGTTTGTGAGCAGCGCGAGCTTGGAGATGACTTCCGAGAAGTCCCGCAGCATTTCCTCCGAGCGCTTCATTATCTTCCTTTCCGCGTCGGCACCGAAATACCAATAGGCGAGCCCCGCGAACGCGAGCATCACGGCAAGCGCGGAAATGTCGTTCGCCAGCCCGTAGAGCGCGAACGCCAGAACGGCGACCGTCAGCGCCATCGTTATCTTCCGGGCGTACGCCGCGCGCAGATAGTAGTCCGCGTATTTTTCCCCATACAGCACAGATACCTCGCGGCGCAGTTTCCTGTCCCCTTTGGACTTATATCGGTATTTGATCAGCTCCGTCAGGGCAAGCCCCACGAAATATATGTCTTTCAAGGGGAATTCCTTCTCCGGGAGCGGCGCGAACAGCCCCGCGCGTCTGTAACCTTTCGCGTAAAGGCCGAGCCACAGCGCCAGGACGAGGAGCCCGGCGCCGAACACTATGCGGTTTGTAAGCGTGAGCACAGCGGCCGCCCCCCCTTAAAGTTTGATGTCCAGGACTTCTTTCCCGATAAAATGCGCCGCGATGAAGAGCGCCGCCGCGACGGTCGTGGCGGCAATGCCCGTGGGCGTCGCGAAGTTCCCCGCGAAGTCGGGGCTCATCAGCTTGATCATCCCGACAAGCACAACGGGCATCACTATCATGATACTCTGCTCCGTTTTGTTCGCCGTCACGACGGTTTCGATGTCCTCCCTGATCTCCATCTTGTCAGAGAGCACCTCGTGCGTGCCGCGTATCGTGTCTTTGATGTTCCCGCCCTTCCTGTAGCAGACCTTGAACACGTTCGCGAAGCCGGAAATGTCGTCTATGCCGCTTCTCGCGCCGAAGTCGCCGAGCAGTTCCTCCGTATCGACGTTGTTCGCCATCCCGGACAGTATGACCTGCAGCTCGTTCAGGATATACGCATCCTCCTCGTACTGCACCTTCAGGTCGTCGCTTACGGCGGCGAAGGACTCCGGCACATTCTTGCCCGCGCCGAGCGAGGTGTTCAGCGCCTCCAGCATGTCGCGGAACTGCGCCGCCAGCTTCCTTTTCCGCTTCGCGATTATCTGTTTCGTCCTCATCGGGAGATATTTGACCCCCGCGAGCAGACCGACGCCGCCCGCGAAAACGGCGTCCAGCGCGTACGTCAGCTCCGTCGGCTTCCCGAACTCGTCCTTACCGATGCCGCCGTAGAACAGATACCCGACCGCCGCCCCGACGGCGAAGCCGAGCAGGAAGTACGCGGCCTTTTCGAGCGGGCCCATGTAGTAGACCCTGTAGTTGAGCGTTTTCATATTCGTCGCGGAGCGGTAATACGCGGGCTCGCGCGCCGCCTTCGGTCCTTTTGAGAACAGCCCCATCTCTATATCTCCGTTTTGAGGCCCGCCAGCCGGAGCTTCAGCGTGTTCCGCAGGGGGTTGTCCGTCCTGTTCAGGCTCCCGGAGACCTTGCCGAGCGTCGAGCCCTCGTCCTCTTCGAACACATACAGCGGGTTGAGGAGGATTTCGCCCCGCTCATAGCCCGTGATCTCGGTTATCTCCATCGTTTTTCTCGAATGGTCGCGCAGCCTCGACAGATGCACGATGATGTCCACGGCGGAGGCGATCTGCTGGCGTATGGCGTCGAGCGGCAGCCCCGCCGCGCCCTGCAGCACCATCGTTTCCAGGCGGCTGAGCATATCGCGCGTGGAGTTGGCGTGCCCCGTGGAGAGAGAGCCGTCGTGCCCCGTGTTCATCGCCTGCAGCATATCCAGCGCCTCCCCGCCGCGCACCTCCCCCACGACAATGCGCTCCGGGCGCATACGCAGGGACGACCTTATCAGGTCGCGGATGGATATCTGCCCCGCCCCTGCGGAATTCGCGTTCCTCGTTTCAAGGCTGACGAGGTTGTCGATCCCCTTTATCTGCAGCTCGGCGGAATCCTCTATCGTTATGACGCGCTCGGACTTGGGTATGAAGTTCGACAGCGCGTTGAGGAACGTGGTCTTGCCGGAGCCCGTGCCGCCGCTTATGAAAATATTGTACTTCGCGCGCACAAGAAGTTCCAGCTTGCCGGCTATCCCCTTCGTGATGGAGCCGTATTCTATAAGCTTTTCTATCGTCATGGGCGTTTTGGAGAACTTGCGTATCGTCATCGTCGGGCCGCACAGGGCGACGGGCGGCAGCACGACGTTCACGCGCGAGCCGTCCGGCAGACGCGTGTCCACTATCGGGTTCGCCTGGTTGACCTCCCTGCCCGCGAGCCCCACTATGCGCTGTATGACGTCCTCCAGCCGCCTCTGGCTTTCAAACCGCCTGTCTATCTTGACGAGCGCCCCGTTTTTCTCTATGAATATGTTCTCGTGCCCGTTTATCATGACCTCCGTCACGGACTCGTCCGCGAGAATGCCGTCGAGCAGGCCGAAGCCGCGTATGGAGCTGTACACCTGCCGCACCATCGACACGGTTTTTTCGATGGGGCAGTACTCCCCGCCTATGCGCGCCCGCACGAGCTCCTCCGCCTTCTCCTCAAGCTCCTCGTCGCCGAGCTTGCTGAGAGGCAGGTTGTCAGCTATGTATTTCCGCACCTCGGCGATGATTTCCCGTTCCCTTTCAGGCAGCATCCCGCCCCCGCCTTTCCCCTGCCGCGCCCCCGCCGCAGTGTATTTACGTCTTTTATATCTTTTGGAACAGCCCCAGCCCGACAAGCTGGCGGACCACCTGCTCCGTCTCCGCGCGCTCATAGCGCGGCGCGCCGCCTATCGTCCGGACGTTCTCCTCCGCCATTCTGCCCGTCTTGTTGCTGAACTTGTTATAAAAAATCGCCGCGCGCGGGAGCAGGGCGGCGCCGGAGCCGCGATCCAAGAGCTCCATCGCCCGGAACGCCCGCGCGAGCTTGGCGTTGGCGAGCTCGGATCCGTCGGACACAAGCACAAGCTCCGACGACCGGCGGAAAAGCTCGACGGAGCGCTCTGAGAGGGAAAAGTCCGCGTCCGCCACTATGCTGTCGTACGCCCCTGAAAGCTTCAGCTCCCGCAGCAGGCGCTTCATATCCTCCGCGCCGAGCTCCGCCATATCCAGCGCCGTCTTCGGGGATTTGAAGAAGAACACCCCGGACGGATCCCGCCTGACGCAGCTTTCGAGCTTCAGCGACAGGCTGGCCTTCCCGCTTTTCAGCGCGAAAATGACATCGCCGAAATCCGCCTGCCCGTCCCCCGCGAAAAACGGCTCCGCGCCGCCGAACTGCTCAAGGTTGAGATACAGCGTCCTCTTTCCCGCGGAAGCGAAGCTCCGGGCGCAGGCGGCGGCCGCCGACGAGGTGCCAACGCCCCCCGCCGGGGACGCGAACACGAGTGCGCGGACATCCGGATCGGAGTCCGCCCTTATGCCTATCGCCTCCGAAACGGTTTCGGAAAATATGGCGAGCGCGGCCTTGTAAATGGAATCGACCTTCTGATATTTGCACACGGCGGGCGAGTCCTTGTATGACGCGATGTCCGCGGAGCCGACGAAATACGCGAAACCGCAACCGCCCGGAAGCCGCCCGGCGTCGATGTCGAACGCGCTGTCGGCGATGAACACGTCGATCCGCGAGCTCTCCAGCGCGGCGAGCGCGGCGGCGGCGTCCGTGAACGAATACAGCTCCAGCTTATCCGGATATCTGCCCGTAAGGGCGGACGCCAGTCTGCTGAGATAATTCCCGTCTCCGTCCAAGAGCGCCAGTTTGATTTTCATTGCCTCTCCGTCCCGTCTGAAATTATTGTTCCTCTTGAAGCGCCTGCTCCTTGCCGCTTTCGGCTGTAAACCGTCTGTTTTCTGTATTATAACGGAATTGTCGCGTTTGTCAAACACATTTTTCATATTGTCTTTTTTGTCCCCCCGCTGTATACTGATGCGGCTGATACAATACGGAGGTAACGCGATGAACGAAAACGAACCCCTGATTTCCGGGCTCAAGCGCCGCGCGCGGGAGACGATTCGCGCCGCCCTGCCCGCCGCCGCCGCCGTGAGCGTCGCGTGGTTTGTTCTTTCCGCCGTCCTGTCCATCCTGTCCCGGCGCGTGTCGGGCTGCGACACGCTGTACGGCGCGCTTGAGGAAGAGTTCCGGCGCGTTTCCGAAGCCGGCGCGGCGGCGATGGATTTCGCCTCCTACACCGCGCTTGTCAGGGAACATGCGAGCTTCGCGGGGTCTCTGTTGGCGCTCGCCCTCGATCTGTGCCGGCTCGTGGCGGGCGCGGGCTTCGCGTGGTCCTGCCTCGCGCTCGCGCGGGGGGAAAAACCGGCGTGGCACTCGGTTTTCGACAGCTTCGGGCAGCTTTTCAAGCTTGTCCGGCTTCACATCCTCATCAGCGTATTCACCTGTCTTTGGGGTCTGCTTTTCATTTTCCCGGGCATAATCGCCGCGTTCCGCTTCTCTATGGCGGTGTATGTCATGCGCGACCACCCGGATTACGGCGCGCTGCGCTGTATAAGGGAATCGAAAGAGCTGATGCGCGGCAGGAAGGCGGATCTTTTTATCCTCCGCCTTTCGTTCTCACTGTGGCTTGTTCTCGCTTTCGCGATTTTTTATTTCTCGGGCTTCGACATCCTCTCCCTTTGGCTCAATCTGTACGCGGGTGTCTCGACGGCGGGCTTTTATCTCGCCGTGTCGCGCGGTAAAATCGTCAATTCATGAAATCGGCGCGGAGATGATAATGTCAAAACCGGCGGGATCGCCGGTTTTGAAGAAAATCCTTGCTTTTTCCGAAAGTCCGGTGTACAATGGAGTTGCAAAAAATACTCTACGGAGGCGTCTGCATACGATGCAAAAAGAAAAAAGCGCGGACTCCGGCCCCCGCTCCGACATATGGGAGCGGCTGCTCATACTGCTCGCCGGGGACATGTCTTCCGTCGCCATCGATACCTGGTTCAACGACTGCAGCATAGTGGAGCTTTCGCCCGGAGAGATGATCCTGCACACCCCCACGGCGTTGAAGCGGGAGATCATAGAGGCAAGTTTCCTGCCCGCCGTTAAAAAAGCCCTCGAACAACTCCTTCCCGGCGTATACAATGTCCGCGTGTTCGACGACGACGGCCTTAAGGCACATCTCAGCCTTAAGAAAGAGCGCGAAAGTGAGGACGAGGAATACACGTTCGAGCGCTTCGTCGTCGGGGCTTCCAACAAGCTCGCCCACGCGGCGGCTCTCGCCGTTGCCACGGGGAACGTCGGGCAGACCTATAACCCCCTTTTCATATACGGGGATTCCGGACTCGGGAAAACCCACCTCCTGCGCGCCATACGGAACACAACGAAGCTCGTCCACCCCGATTACAAGGTCGTCTACGTCAAGGGCGACGACTTCACAAACGATCTCGTGCGGGCGCTCCAACTCGGTCGGAACGATGAGTTCCGCGAAAAATACCGCTACGCCAACATGTTTCTCATGGACGACATCCACTTCATCGCCGGGAAACGGCAGACCCAGGAGGAATTTTTCCACACTTTCAACACGCTCTATGAGGCGGGGCGCCAGATAGTCCTGACGAGCGACAGACCGCCCAGCGAGATAGCGTTCCTGGAGGACAGACTCAAAACGCGCTTCATATGGGGCGTAACCGCCGACATCTATCCCCCCGACTATGAGACGCGCATGGCCATCATCAGGAACAAGGCGGAGGAACTAAGTTTCAGTCTGCCGGACGACGTGGCGAACTACATAGCGGAAAACATGTCCGCGAACATCCGCCAGCTTGAGGGCGCCGTCAAAAAAATGAAAGTCTACGGCGAACTTTACGGGGAACGCGGGCTCACGGTGCAAGAGGCGGCGCGCCAGATCAAAGACATGTTGCGCGAGGAAAAGCGCGCCATAACGGCGGAGCTCATCATAGAGGAGACGGCCAAATTCTTCGCGCTCTCCCCGGAGGATCTCAAAAGCGCCAAACGCACGCAACAGATAGCCCACGCGAGGCAAGTGTCTCAGTACATCATAAGGACAATGCTCCCCGAATCCCTCTCCCTTTCAAAAATCGGGGAAATTTTCGGGGGGCGCGACCACACCACCGTCCTCAGCGGCATCAGGAATATAGAGGATTCCATCAAAAGCGGCGGCGCGGCGGCGGAGTCGGTAAAAGACATCACATCCAACATCCAGACGCGCGTTGAAAACTCCGCGGGCGGCGGGGCGCGCCGATGAGTTCCACAGATTCCCCGTGTATTTTCTGTGGGTTTCCCTTTTCCCACCGCGCGCCGCCGCCTGTCCCCCCTCGGCGCACACTCCGGTGTTGATATATTCCTGTTGCCGCCGCGGCGTTCAAGGCGCTTTTCCACAACCCACCGCCCCTACTACGGTTTCTTCTGAAAGTATATTTATATTCTTTATATATCGGATACAGAACAAATTTTTTTAAGGCGTAAACGAAAGGACTGAGACAGAGTGAAATTTTCTTGCTACAGGGACGCGCTTGTTTCGGCGGCGATGACCGCCGTGCGGGCGACCGCCCCGAAAAGTCCCGTCCCGGCGCTTGAGGGACTTCTCATTGAGGCCACGGAGCGCGGGCTCGTGAGGGTCACGGGGTACGATCTCAAAACGGGTATAGTCTCCGAGTTGGAGGCGAACGTGCCGGAGAGCGGCGCCATCGTCCTCAACGCGAGGCTGTTCGGGGAGATCATAAGGCGCCTCCCCGGGGACGGGGTGTCCTTGTCCGTCGGTTCCGGAATGAAAGCGCGTATAGAGGGTGGCGTTGCGTCCTTCGAGCTGATAGGTTCCCCGGCGGGAGACTATCCCTCTCTGCCGGGCACGGAGGGGCAGACGATAGTCAGGATAGGTGCCCCCGTCCTGCGCGATATGCTCTCCCGGACGCTTTTCGCCGTGTCCTCAGACGAATCGCGCCCCATATACATGGGCGCGAAGTTCGAGACGGAGGGGCGGACCGCGACGGTCGTCGCCCTCGACGGTTATCATCTCGCCCTGCGGCGGGAGGAACTGCCGGAGGAGACCGAAAAAAGCTCTTTCATCGTGCCGGGCGCGGCGTTGATGGAAGTGGAGCGCATACTGTCCCCGTCGGAGGAGGACGCGGAGATAATCATCGGGGAGAAGCACGTGACGTTCAAAACCGGGAACACCCTGCTAATCTCGCGCAGGTTGACGGGGGACTTCGCGGATTACCGCACGGTCGTGCCGCAGACGGGCAAATATGAGCTGACGGCGTCGCGGCGGGAGCTTTTTGAGGCCGTGGAGCGTGTCTCCCTGATAATAAACGAGAAGGCGAGAAGTCCCGTGCGGTGCGTTTTCGGGGACGGTACGCTGTTTCTCACGGTGAACTCCGCCATAGGGCGCGCCGTGGACGAGTGCGCCGTGAACGGCGACGGGGAGAAGCTTGAAATCGGCTTCAGCAACCGGTATTTGCTCGACACGCTGAAGGCGGCGCCGGCGGACGAGCTGAAGCTCAGCCTGTCGGACCCGAAAAAGCCCTGCGTCATAACGTCCGGCGACCCGGAGGACGGGAGCTTTCTGTACATGGTACTGCCGGTGAGGCTCGGCAGGAGCGAGGCCTCGCCCGATGCCTGAAAGAATAAGAATACCGCTTGTTTACCGTATTCTTATAAAAGGCGAGCACATCAAGCTCGACAGTCTGCTGAAGCTCGCCGGGATAACCTCCACGGGCGGCGAGGCGAAGGAACTCATACAGGGAGGGCTCGTGTTCGTGGATGGTCTGCCCGTCACGGCGCGTGGACGGAAGATAAAAGACGGCATGACCGTGAAGACCGGCGACAGGATACTGCGCGTAAAAACCGGCGAGGCCGAAAGCCCCGGCGCGGCGGATTCAGAGGGCGTATGATCCTGGAATCCATCGAGCTTTCGAATTTCCGGAATTACGGCGCGGCGCGCGCGGAGTTTTCCCCCGGCGCGAATGTCATTTCCGGGAGGAACGCGCAGGGCAAGACGAATCTGCTGGAGGCCGTCTGCCTGCTCGCCCGCGGGCGGAGCCACCGTGGCGCGCGCGACCGCGACATGATACGGTTCGGGGAAGACTCCGCGCGCGTGGAGGCGCGCGGGAGCGCCTTCGGGCGGGAAATGGTCATCGAGGCGCGCCTGCGCCGCGCCGGGCGGCGCGAGACGAGGCGCAACGGGGTGAAGCTCTCCCGCCCGGGAGAGCTCGGCGGGGTCATCTCCGCCGTGATGTTCGAGCCGGAGGACTTGGAACTCGTGCGCGGCGGGGCGGCGGAGCGGCGGGCGGAGCTTGACGCCTGCATATCCCAGCTCCGGCCGGGCTACGCCTCAGCGCTCGCGAGCTTCAACAGGCTTTACGCGGGCAAGCTGAAAATCCTGCGCGCCGGCCGCGAGAAGCCGTCCTTGCTCGGCGCGCTCGACGACTACAACCACGGGTTGTGCCGGTACGGGGCGAAGCTGATTTTCTACCGCGCGTCATTCGTCCGGAAGCTCGCCGGGCGCGCGGCGGAGGTACACCGCGAATGTTCGGGCGGGGAGGAGACGCTGGAGCTGATATACAGAACGGAACGCGGCGCGGAAACGGACGGGCGCGGCTCCGCGCCGGAGGAAATCCGCGCCGTCGCGGCGGCGCTCGAAGCGCGGCAAAAGGAGCGCCGCGAGCACGAGATTGTCTCCGGGACGTGCCTTACGGGGGCGCAGCGCGACGATGTGGAGATACTCATCGACAAAATCCCGGCGCGTGCCTTCGCGTCGCAGGGGCAGGCGAGGACGGCGGCGCTCGCCGTCAAGCTCGCCGAGCGGGAGCTTATGGCGGAAGAGCTGGGGGAGGCGCCCGTCCTGCTGCTCGACGACGTGCTCTCCGAGCTTGACGAGACGCGGCGGGAATTCGTCCTGAGGAAGATACGCGGAGGACAATCGCTGATAACGTGCTGCGAGCCGGGGGAAATACCCTTCCCGGAGGGCGGCGGGGCGCTGCGGGTGGAAAACGGCGCGGTGACGCGCCGCGGCCCCCGGATCGGCGGGGCGCGGGAGGCCGGGGAATGTACCTGAGCTTAGAGCGGGACGAGATAGTCCCGGAGAGCGGCATCATCGGGATATTCGACCTCGACAACATCTCCTGGTCGTACCTGACGAGGGAATACCTGTCGGCGTCGGAGAAAAGCGGGCGGCTGAAAAACATCTCAGGATACTTTCCGAGGACGCTCGTCGTGACGACGGGGAGGGACTATCTGTCCTCGCTGGTCGTCCCCCGCGTGTTGGAGCGGCGGATCCCGGAGCGCGGCGGTTCCGGCATCGGCGCGGATACGGATACAGACGAGGAATAGGGAAGAATCACAGAATACGGAGGACCATATGGCAGAGAATATCAACAACGCAAACAGCGCGGCGGCGGACTACGACGCCTCGCAGATACAGGTGCTCGAGGGGCTTGAGGCGGTGCGCCGCCGCCCCGGAATGTACATCGGCTCGACGTCGGCGTCCGGGCTGCACCATCTCGTCTATGAAATCGTGGACAACGCCATCGACGAGGCGCTCGCGGGCTTTTGCACGGAAATATCCGTTGCGATCGGGCCGGGCGACGTCATAGAGGTGCGCGACAACGGGCGCGGCATACCGGTGGATATACAAGAGCAGACGGGCAAGTCCGCGCTCGACGTCGTGTTCACCGTCCTGCACGCGGGCGGCAAGTTCGGCGGCGGCGGGTACAAGGTCTCCGGCGGACTGCACGGCGTCGGCGCGTCCGTCGTGAACGCGCTGTCGGAATGGCTGGTGGCGCGTGTGCACAAGAACGGGAAGATATACGAGATGCGTTTCTCGCGCGGGGAGATCACCCAAGAGCTCTCCGTTGCCGGGGAAACGGACAGGACGGGCTCAGAGGTCTCTTTCAAGCCAGACGCGGGGATTTTCGAGGACACGGTATTCAGCTATGAGACGCTGAAAACGCGAATGCGCGAGCAGGCGTTCCTCAACGCCGGGCTCCGCATAACAACAGAGGACTCCCGCCCCGGGCAGGAAGCGCGCGATGAATTTTCATACGAGGGCGGCATACGCGAATTCGTGGCGTACATCAACCGCAACAAGACGCCCCTGCACGACAAGGTCATATACGTCTCAGGCGAGCGCGCGGGCGCCATGGCGGAGATTGCGCTGCAGTACACCGACAGCTACAGCGAGCTGCTGCTCAGCTTCGCGAACAACATTCACACGCCGGAGGGCGGTATGCACGAAACGGGCTTCAAGACGGCTCTCACGCGCGCGCTCAACGATTACGGCAAAAAATCCGGCGCGCTCAAAGGCGAGGACAAGCTCTCCGGGGAGGACTGCCGCGAGGGCATCACTGCCATCATTTCCGTCAAGCTGGAGGAGGCGCAGTTCGAGGGGCAGACGAAGGCGAAGCTCGGCAACAGCGAGATGCGGACGCTTGTGGACGGCGTCCTTTCGGAAAAACTCACGATCTTCCTTGAAGAGAACCCCGCCGTTGCGCGCGCGATAATAGACAAGGCCGTAACCGCGTCGAAGGCGCGGGAGGCCGCCCGCCGCGCGCGGGAGAACGTGCGGCGCAAAAACGCGCTGGAGGGCATGAGTCTGCCCGGCAAGCTGACGGATTGCAATGAGACCGATCCCAAGCTCACGGAAATATACATCGTCGAGGGGGACTCCGCGGGCGGCTCGGCCAAGGGCGGTCGCGACTCGCGCTTCCAGGCGATATTGCCGCTGTGGGGCAAAATGCTCAACGTGGAGAAAGCGCGCGCGGACAAAGTCTACGGCAACGAGAAACTCACGCCCGTCATAACGGCGCTCGGCGCGGGCATCGGGGAGGACTTCGACGACGCGAAGCTGCGCTATCACAAGGTTATCATAATGGCCGACGCCGATGTTGACGGAAGTCACATACGCACGCTGCTGCTGACGTTTTTTTTCCGCTTCATGCGCCCGCTCGT
>JAITJC010000071.1 GCA_031279125.1 Oscillospiraceae bacterium | reverse complement strand
GCCATCGCCACAGCCCAAGCTGTCTACGACACCAACCCGACGGAAGAGACCGTAATCCTCGCCGCCGTGGCGGAGCTCAAAGCCGCCGTGGTCGCCCTGCCGAAGCTGGAGCTCAACACCGCCATCACAGCGGTTGCAAATTACGTCGAGAACGACTACGCCTCCGACAGCTGGGCGGCGTTCGCGCAGGCGCTGCGAGCCGCGCAAACGGTCGCGGCCAAAACCGGCGCCGCGCAGACGGAGATAGACGAAGCGCTCGCGGCGCTGAATACGGCAATCGGGAATCTCGCGCTGAAAGGCGAAACGGTGAGCAAGTCCGCGCTTGAGGCGAAGATAGCCGAGGCGGAGGCCATCGCGCGGGAGAATGAGACGTTCAGCTACACCGAAACGAGTTTCGCCGCGCTGCAAAGCGCGATAACGGCGGCGCAAACCGTGTGCGACAACGCGGACGCGACGCAGCTTCAGGTGAACAGCCAGATAACGGCGCTGGGCGCCGCGATAGCCGCGCTGCGCGTGGAGACCACGGAGTTGGAGGACGCGATAGCGGAGGCGAGAGACATAGACGCCGACGACTATGAGGAGTCGTCCTACGCCGCGCTGCAAGCGGCTATAGCGGCGGCGGAAGCGTTGCAGGACGAGGCCGAGGCCATGACGAGCGAGCGCATGGCGGCGCAGATCGCGTCGCTGGCCTCCGCGACTGACGCGCTCGCGCCGAAAGCCGCGCTCAAATACCGCCTCGCGGACGGGGACTATGCCATACCGGGCAAGACGGCGCTCTTTCAGTTTGCCGCAGTTGGCGAATCTATGGGCAACCCCGCGATAGACCACAGCAAGTCGTATATTACGATTTCTGACGACGGGGCACAGGCGCGGGTGCATCTCTTCTTCGGTCCGCTGACGGCGCACAATCTGACGGGCTATCTGCTGACGCTCGATGTCGTGACGAAGATATATTACGACGCGACATCCACCAATATAGTAGACCACTACGATGTCGAGACGGCGCAGGTGCATGAGGACTGGGGCGCCGCGCACGACGATTTCTGGAAGCAAGAATACGGTCCGTATCCCAAGCATTTGAGCATACCCGTTACGCTCGGGCAGCAGGATACCACAGTGCACGTGTTCGTGCCTGTTATGGCGAGCATCAGCGCCGCTTCCGGGGACCAACTTGCGCGCTTGCGCATCGACTGGAGCGGCTTTGACCTCACGGGCAGCGCGGAAACAGCCGACACCGAGGAACTGACCGCCGCGATAGCGGGCATCCCGGCGAACACCGGCGACAAATACACGCCCGAGTCTTACGCGGCGCTGACGGCTTCCGTTGCGGCGGGGGAGTATCTCATAGAAAGCAACGCCGCGCTGACCGTGACGGCGGAGCTTGTCGCCGCGCGGATAGCCGCGATTGGGGTGGCGAAAAACGCGCTGATTGCCCTGCCCGTGAAGGTCGAGGTCGCGCCCGTGGCACCGACAGTCACGGTTGACGCGGAGAATTCCGGCAAAGCGACGGCGACCGTTGGGACTGAGGCGATAACGGAAGCGATAGCGGCCGCAAAAAAAGACGACAGTAACGACGGCGCGGAGATAGAAAACGCCGTGATTGAAAAAATCACCCTGAACGCGGTGCCGACGGGTGAGGGCGCCGGTGCCGTCAAGGAAGTCGCGGTGTCGATACCCGTCGAGGCGGTGGCGGCTGTCAAGGAGGAAAATGCGGCGATAGTAATCGACGCGGGCGATGTCGGCTCCGTGACGCTCGCGAGGGCGGAAGTCGCGAAAATCGCGGCGGCGCAGACGGAGGTCAGCGGCGAAGAAAACACGGCGGTGACGATCACAATTTCCGCCGACGCGACGGGCGACCTCACGGAGGCGCAACAAAACTCGATCGCGATACCGGAGGGGAAAACCCCGTTCGCCGTGACGTTAAAGGTCGGCGACGATGCGCTGACGGGCATCGCCGTAGAGGTCACGATGGCCTACGCAAAGACGGGCGGAGCGAATAAGCAAGTCGTCGTGTGGCAGGTCAAAGCAAACGGAGACAAGATAAAATGCGAGGTCGCGTACGAAGACGGCAAGGTGACGTTCACCGCGACGATATAGCGGGAACGCGCGGGGCGGGGCGCGCAATCGCGCCCCGCCCCGCGGACGGCAGCTTGTTTATGCGGTTGCGGGTTTTTCTGCGCCGCGTCTGCCAGTAGAGATAATCGTTCCACGCCTCATCATATCAACAGGAGATAAAATTTAATGCGAACAAGAAAACTGCTTACATTTCTTCTCATCGCCGCGATAGCGGCGGCGATGATTGTCCCCGCCGCGCTCGCGGACGACGCGTTCTACATCGACGAAGAGGACGCAGTTACCCCGACCCCGACGGCGACACCCGGATCCGGTCAAGGCTCCGATACCCCGGCGGTTGACCCGTCGCGGGACGGCAAATACTGGCTCGACGTTGCGCTCTGGCACGCGGGAGTGAACCAAGCCTCGATGGGCAACATCGCGTTCAAGGATATAAAAGCGCTGCTGACGACGTCGGGCGGCGCGTATAAGCTGTATGTGGGCACGAGACCCGTGGAGGCGTCCGGCTACACGACGGCGATCACGGAGGTCGCGCTTCCCGGGGACAGCGCCGCGAGCGGGCTGGCAACCGTGCTGGAAGGCAGCTTCACGACGAACACGAAGTTCGACGGGATAGCGCACGTGCTGACCACCGTGCGAGTGTTCGAGCTGACGCTGCCCAATACAACGACTGAATATATTAATATACGCTTCAAGGTACCCTACACGCCGATGGACGCCGTGGGCGCGGCGACGGACGGTTGGCTCGACGCGCGGCTGCGCGTATACTGGCAGAGCGCGACGGAAGCGCCCGCGAACGCGGAGCTTGACCCGCCGACGACGATCGCGAAAGGCACGTCAAGCCTCGATACAAGTTCCGGCACGGGTTCCGGGGACGCGGAGGGCGCGCCGTCCTACGACGGCACGGACAAGGCGACGGGAATACGCGTGACGGCGGGGGAAGGCATCATACCGGAGGGCGCGGAACTTGAAGTCAGCGAGATAAAAGAGGATGCGTCCGACGACAAGAGCAAGGCCGCGTATGAAAGCGCGAAGACCGCGCTGGAGGGAACGGCGGCGAAATTCGCGCTGTACGACATAACGCTTTTATCCGGCGGCGCGGAGATACAGCCTGACGGGACGATAACGCTCCGCGTGCCGATACCGGAGGGCTTCGACAAAAGCAAGGCGGCGCTGTACAGGATAAACGACGACTCCACGGCGACGCTCATAAAAGGCAACGTATCCGGGGACGTGTACATAGCCTCCCTCACGCGCCTGAGCCTGTACGCGATAGCGGAGGGGTTCGAGGCGGTGGCATCCCCCGCGGATAAGTTCGCGGACATAGCCGGACACTGGGCGTACGACTATATACGGTACGCCGTGGAGCGCGGGCTGTTCGCGGGCGTGAGCGAAACGGAATTTGCCCCGGACGGGACGATGACTCGCGCGATGTTCGTGACGGTGCTCGGGCGCATAGCGGGCGTGGACATTGAGGCGTACAAAGGCACGGCGTTTGACGATGTGCCGGAAGGGGAGTGGCACTCCGCTTACGTGAAGTGGGCCTCGGAAAAAGAGATAGTGAGCGGCACGGGAGAGGGCAAGTTCGAGCCGGACGCGAGCGTGACGCGCGAGCAAATGGCGGCGATTCTGCACCGCTACGCGAAGTTCGCGGGGACGGCGCTGAAAACGGACGATGTCTCTCCGTTCGAGGACGCGGGGGAGATAAGCGCCTACGCGAAAGACGCCGTGGACGCCATGGCTCGCGCGGGGATAATCAACGGCGTGGGCGACGGACGCTTCGCGCCTGAGGACACGGCGACGCGCGCGGAAGTCGCGACGCTGCTGTCGCGGTTCACGCAGGAATACGCGGCTTAAAGGCACAAAAAACAGCTCCCGGCGCGCTCGAAAGAGCGCGCCGGGAGCCTCCTGAAACCGCTTGGCAGTTTACTGCACTTCTACCTTCGCGCCGACCCCTTCGAGCTTGGACTTGATTTCCGCCGCTTCATCTTTCGACACGGCCTCTTTGATTTTTGCGGGGACGCCCTCGACGAGAGACTTCGCCTCCGTGAGGCCGAGTCCCGTGATGGCGCGCACCTCTTTGATGACCTTGATCTTCTCCGAGCCGAAGTCCGTCATAATAACGTCGAACTCCGTCTGCTCCTCGACGGCTTCCGCGGGCGCGGCGCCGACGGCGGCGGGCGCCGCCATTGCGGCGGCGGATACGCCGAATACGTCTTCAAGCGTGTGTACAAGCTCCGAGAGCTCTATGACCGTAAGCGCCTTGATCTCTTCTGTCAAGGCCATGATTTTTTCGCTTGCCATTGTAAATTTCTCCTTATAATTTTAATTTGTGTATCGGGTTCCGCGCCTATTCGGCGGCGGAGGCGGCGACCGACCCGCCCGACTTTTCCGCTATCGCCTTTATGACGACGGCGAACGACGTGATAGGCGCGAGCATGATCCCGAGAAGCTGTGCTTGAAGGACAGGCAGGGGAGGGATGGATGCCAGGGATTCCACCTCCGATACGGAAATGACCTTCCCGTCGTGGAAGCCGCCCTTGATGGTAAAGCGCGGGGCGAGCTTAGAGGAGTAGTCCTTGATGATTTTCGCGGGGGAGACGGCGTCGCTGCGGCTCGTCGCGAGGGACGTGGTGCCGTTCAAAAGCGGTTCCAGCGCCTCGAACCCGACATTTCTGACGGCGAAGCGCATAAGCGTGTTCTTTACGACGGCGTAGTCCACGTTCTCGGCGCGCATACGCGCGCGCATTTCCGTGTCTTCCGCCACGGTGACGCCCTTGTAATCGACGAGTACGCCGGAGATGCCGCGAAGCCGCTCTGTCAGGGCGTCAACCGCCGCCTGTTTCTCGCTCAGTACTTTTTCGTTTGGCATTTTTGGTTTCACCTCCGTTCCGTGAGTGAAATGGGCGTTCAAAATAATATCCCCCGCCTAAAGACGGGGGACAGGCAAACAAACGAATGCAAGCCGCCCTCGGCGGGGTTTACGCGGCGGTTTTTCAGAGCCGCTGCCCGCTGTCTTTGGAACGCAAAGCGTATTATAGCGCAAGGAGTAAGGCTTGTCAAGCGCGTTTTACAAAATTCTTTCAGAATTTCTGAACCGTTTGTTACTACTCAGCTACGCGACATTGGGAAGCAAGAGCGTGGGTGGCAATCTGCCGGACAATCGGGATGCAACATCCAAAGCGACTTGAAATACGGAACGGCCGACAGACAAAAACACT
>JAITJC010000075.1 GCA_031279125.1 Oscillospiraceae bacterium | reverse complement strand
CTTTGACCCGAACACCCAAGTAAACCCCAAAATGGCCTGCACCGTAATCATGCGCAACCTCAAGTTGCCGGAAACGGATTGGAACTACGACACGTCGGTCGCAAAAGCGCAGTCCATCAGACTAACGGAGGACGCGAACGTAAGCGGGACAACCATTAAACGTGGTGATACTGCGATAATACTCTATCGCGCCATTAACGGACATTACACAAAAACAACAGGGCAAACAACACCCACGCCGGCACCGACAACAACGCCGCGCGCGACCGAGATGACAATCGAGGAAATGAGAGCGGAACTTGTGCGGCTCATAAACGTCGAACGCGAAAACGCCGGATTGCCCTTGGTCGAAACCCTGCCGGAACTGATGGACTGCGCACAGACAAAAGCACAAGACTTCAACGACAACAACTATTTCGCGCACAACTCTCCGAAATACGGAACTCCGGAAAAAATGGTGCGCTCTTTCGTAAAAAACGCAACCTCCGTCGGCGAGGTGATTGCAAGCATAACCAGCAAAAAACCAACAACTATTGTTTCGGGTTGGATGATAAGCGAGTCTCATAAGGTAATATTGTTGGACACTAAACAAAAGTATATCGGCGTCGGCATTGTCCTTGATGCGGACGGAATGCACTATAAGTGGGTAGCCCAATTTATCCATTAGGTAAACAATTTCTTGACAAACCCTCGTATCAGAGACAGTGGGCCGCAAACCCCGACGACGGAAGTCAGACGATGACCTACACAAATGTACCTCCGACGCTGAACGCCGCCGCGCTCGTGCTAAAATGCCCGTATGGACATTAAAAAGGAATTCATCGATTTTATGCTGTCGTCCGGCGTTCTTACGTTCGGTGATTTTGTCACGAAAAGCGGCAGACGCACTCCGTATTTCATAAACACCGGCAATTACCGCCGGGGCGCGCAGCTCGCGAGGCTCGGCGGCTTTTACGCCGCCTCCGTCGTATCCTCCGGGGAAGAAATTGACGCGCTTTTCGGTCCCGCCTACAAGGGCATACCGCTCGCCGCCGTCGCCGCCGCCGCGCTGTACCTGAACCACGGCGTCGATCTGCCGTACTGCTTCAACCGCAAGGAGGCGAAGGATCACGGGGAGGGGGGGCTCCTCGTCGGCTGCGCGCCGAAGGACGGCGACAGGATAGCCATTATTGAGGACGTCACGACGGCGGGCACGTCCGTGCGCGAGACGGCTGCCCTGCTTCGCGGCGCGATGGGGCTTGACGTGACGATCTCCGCGCTGTATATATCCGTGGACCGCTGTGAACGCGGCGCCGGGGCGCTCACGGCGCTCACGGCGCTTGACGAGCTGAAAGCGGAATACGGCGTCCGCGTGTATCCCATCGTCACGGCGCGCGACATTATAGAATATCTGCCGCGCGGCGACGCGCGCCGCGCGGCTATGGAGGCTTATCTCAGGGAATACGGGACGCTATAGCGCGATTAAAAATACAGCGCGGGACAGGCAAAGCACTACGCCCGCCGGTCCTATGTCTTCCGCACGAACCGCTCCCCGCAACGCGGGCATGTAATCTGCAAGCTGCCGCGCCCGCGCGGGACGCGAAGCGTGTTGCGGCAGCCGGGGCAGGTGAAGTATCTGTGCGTTTTTCTGTCGCGCAGACGGGCGAAGCGGCTTTTGATTTTCGAGCGTACGGGGCCCCAGAAGCGCAGAAAGCGGTCGTTCTCTCTGCGGCGGGCGTTGATGTTGCGCGAGAGCATGCGGAAAATCATGAGTGCGAGCAGAACGTAAGGGATAACGATAAGAATCCCAAACCCCGCGACTTGCAGTATAAGGCTTAAAACGAGCGCGGCGAGCATCATCGCCGTGCCGAGGTGGTCGGGACCATAGCGCCCCAGCATAAACTTTCGCAAAAAATTTCGAATCACAGAAAAAACCTCCCGGAAGAAACATCCGTCCGGCAGTATACCATATAAAAGCGCCCCGCGGCGCGCTCGTAACAGTAATTTTACATTCTGTGCTGCCGTACTCCGTCCCGCGTTGCGGGGGTGAACTGCGGCGCAGCCGCCTCCGCCGCGCTATCCCAGTCCGAAGCTCACGGCAATCGCGTTGTCCACGCGGTTCATAAGCTCGCCTTCAATCTGCCCCATGCGCTCACGCAGACGGCGCTTGTCGATGGTGCGTATCTGCTCCAAGAGGACCACGGAATCCTTCGTCAGCCCGTGACTGTTCGCGTCAAGCTCTATATGCGTCGGCAGACGCGCCTTGTTTATCTGAGAGGTTATCGCCGCGGCGATAACCGTCGGACTGTGCTTGTTCCCGGTGTCGTTCTGGACAATCAGCACAGGCCTCATCCCTCCCTGCTCGCTCCCCACCACGGGACTAAGGTCGGCGTAGAAAATATCTCCCCGTTTTACATTTGCAATCACACAGCTTCACTCTCCGACGAATCAGTTACCCCGTTACACCGGAAACGCTGTATGTAACCGGGCAAACTAATTCTTTCACAAAGAGCCTAAATTTATACTCAGCTCCGCGATATTATATGCGGCGGGGCGACAGGGCGTTAATCCCGCCCGGGGGGATACGTCCGCTTGTGGAAAAGTCGGGAAAAACAGCAAAAAATAACCCCCACCCTTTTAAGGCAGAGGTTAAGGCGACACCGCATGGTTGCAAAGCGGGAAAAGAATTGATAAAATAACGCCGTGGGCCCCGGAACTGCGTTTTTATACCCCCTCACAGCGCGAGCGAGCCGTTTTCGTCCTCGATCAGTATCAGAACGCGCTCCTCGCGCCCTGTTTCCGCGTCGATATATACGATATAACGCCGCCCGTCGGAGGCTTCGCATTTGAATTCGTGGCAGAACGCCTCGTTTTTCCCGTCCGTCGGTATGACGGCGAGCGAGCGGGAGAGGATTTTGAGTTCCTTTGAGACCTTCCCCCGCGCTTCCTCCTCGGATACTTGCGGCGGGGGCAACTCGCGCGCGCGGTGGTGCATAATATACCCCTGCGCCTCAAAACCGGAAACCTCGCCTGTGTCGAGCGCGACGTCTACCTTTATCAAATCCGTGTAGCATATGACGCCGTCCTGCTCATACGCGAAGTTTACCGTGGTCGTCCCGCCCCGCGTCACGCGGTAGCTCTCTCGCATATTCCCGAAGCCGCGTTCTTCCAGAAAGCGCGCTGCCGTTCCGGCGGCGTCGGCAGATTCCTCGGAAGCGTCGCCGGGAATGCGCGCGGAGTACATATTGACTACCGCGCCGCCCGTTTCAGAGACCTCGATACTCACCGCGTCTCCGGACGTCCTGCGCGAAAAGCGGTACACGGGCAGGTTCCCCGCGCGCTTGCCGTCAAAGCTCAGGCTGCCGGCGCCGAGGAAGTCCTCCGCGATTTCCAGAGCGCGCTCCCGCGTGACCTCCGGCTTGCCCTCAATCATACGCGACGTCATGCCGCTTATGTGCGTTGAAAACGGGCCGTCATAGATAAGCGACGGTATTTCCGGAAATTCCTCCTCCGTCGCCTTCACGCGCTCCGAAAAACCGCCGCCCGCGCCCTCCGGCAGGGCTTCCCCCGCGCGTTTTTCCGCGTCCGCGAGTTCCCCGAACGTGAGCTTGCCGTTGTTTATCTCCCCCAAAAGCTCAAACAAATTGCCGCTGAGTACGGACGCCGTCTCGGACAGGGTTTTGAGGTTTCGCGATTCCTCCTCGGAGAGCGCTTCACCCCCGGAGAGCTTTTTCGTGAGCGCGAACGCATAATCCCCCGTCCGCGATATGAAGCCGGACGTCCGCGTGAACTCAATGTCGCCGCGCGGCAAGGCGCCGAGCGCCTGCTTCGCCGTCTCCGCCGCGCCGAACACGCGCGTGAGCGTCAGCCTCACCATACCGGGGGTGCCGGAGAACACGCATTTTTGCAACGCGGAGTCGAGCTCGCCAATTCCGGCGGCAAGCGCGTTGAACGATCGGCGGTAGCAGTTGTACGTCTGGCGTCGGTAAAAAACCGCCGCCCTGTGGTTCGTATACGCGAGGACGGCGAGAATGGTCACAACGGCGAGGGAAAGCGCGGCAAATGACGCGACGAGCGCTGCGCTGCGCGGTTTTTTCATCAGAAACACCCTTTCAGACGGATATACGGCTGTAGTTTGCCCGGAAAGGGGAGTTATATTTACGGCGAACGTGAAAAATCCGCGCGGTACAGGCAAACAGCCCCGCCGTGTTGCGGCGGGGCGTCAGCGTCCCCCGGCGTCCGCCGCCGCGCGCAGATACGCCGCGCGGCCCTCCGCGTATATGTCCCGCCCGGTGGCGTCCACGGCGACCGTCGCCGGGAAATCGCGGACGATGAGGCGGCGCACGGCCTCCGCGCCGAGTTCCGGGAACGCCGCCGTCTCAGAGCTTATGACGCGCTCCGCCAAAAGCGCGCCCGCGCCGCCCACAGCGGCGAGATAGACGGCACAGCGCTCCTTTATCGCTTCGATTACCTCCTCAGAGCGCGCGCCCTTGCCTATCGTGCACAAAAGGCCGAGGCGGATGAGGCGCGGCGCGAAAGCGTCCATGCGCGAGCTTGTCGTCGGTCCTATGGAACCCGTGACGGTGCCCGGCGGCGCGGGAGAAGGACCCGCGTAGTATATCGCCGCGCCGCGCAGCTCGATCGGAAGCGGCTTTCCCGCGTCAAGCAGCTCGCGGAACCGCATATGCGCCGCGTCGCGCGCCGTATATATGACGCCGGAGAGCAGGACCCCGTCCCCCGCGCGAAGCCGCGCGATTTCCTCTCGCCCGGCGGGAAGCGTGACGCGGCGCACTACAGCGTCTCCGACAAATGCCGCGTGACGTGACAGCTTATATTCACGGCGGCGGGCAGGCCCGCTATGTGCGTCGGCGCGGAGAGTATAGAGACGCCGAGCGCCGTCGTCCGCCCGCCAAGTCCCATAGGGCCTATGCCGAGCGCGTTTATCCTTTCGAGCAGCTCGCGTTCCAGCGCCGCGTAACACGGGTCGGGATTCGGCTCGTCAACGGGGCGCAGCAGCGCTCGCTTGGCGAGCAGGGCCGCCTTGTCGAAGTTGCCGCCGATCCCTACCCCGGCGACAACGGGAGGACACGCGCCGCCGCCCGCGTCCTCAACGGCGGAGACGACGAAATCGAGGACGCCCCGGACACCGTCCGCCGGGCGGAGCATTTTCACGCGGCTCGCGTTCTCGCTGCCGAACCCCTTGGGCGCGACGGTGATTTTGACGCGATCGCCGGGGACGAGATCGATATAGACGGCGGCGGGGGTGTTGTCGCCCGTATTCTCCCGCCGCAGAGGGTCGCGGACTATGGACGCGCGCAGATACCCTTCGGCGGCGCCGCGCGCGACGCCCGCGTCCACAGCCTTGTAAACGTCGCCGCCGATACGCGCGTCAAAGCCTATATCCAGAAACACGCACACCATCCCGGTGTCCTGACACATGGGTATATTGCCGGCTTCGGCGATGTCCGCGTTTTCGCGTATGGTCTCAAGCGTACGCCTCGCCGCGGGCCACGCCTCGCTTCCGGCGGCGGCGTCAACCGCCGCGCGTATATCGGGCGGGAGATGTACATTCGCGTCCCGGAAGAGCCGCGCGACAGTCTCCGTCACGGCGTCAGGTGTAACAACTCGCACTTTATGACCATGCCTTTCGTTTTGCTTCGGGCGCGGATGCCGCCGCTTTCCGTGTTTTAAGCGAGTATACCATACGGAAAATGTCCGCGCAAGCGCGATTTTCGCGAAAAGACCCCAAGCTGAATCGAAACAGCCATTGCTTCCCCCGCAATCAAGCGTCAAGAAGAAGTATAAGGACAAGAAGTTCGCGGCGGGTTGCAGCCGCGAGGCCGTTTATTCGTCCTCCGGCCACGGGAGTTCAAGCCGCAGACCATCCGGCGTGTACGCGATATACCGCCGCAGGCCGAAGAACATCGTCACCGCGAGCGCGAGCGCGGCGAGCAGCAGAAAGATGAACGCGCGCGCTATGATCCGCGCCGCCCTGTGATTTTTATACGTTCCGGGGACGTATCTCGCCATCGCTCCGCAACTCCATATCCGTTATTTTCGCGACGCGGCGGGCGTGTCTGCCGCCGTCGAAGCCCGTTTTAAGAAAGGTTTCGGCTATTTTCAGCGCGAGCCCCGCGCCCGTGACGCGCGCGCCGAGGCAGAGCACGTTCGCGTCGTTGTGGCGGCGTGTCATCTCCGCCGAAAAGCAGTCTCCGCAGAGCGCCGCGCGGACGCCGGGGATCTTGTTTGCAGCTATCGACATTCCGGTGCCCGTGCCGCAGACGAGTATCCCGAATTCCGCCTCGCCCGAAGCAACGGCGAGAGAGACCGGGCGCGCGTAGTCCGGATAATCGCAGCTCTCCTCCGAAAACGTCCCGAAGTCGCGGTATTCCATGCCCTTTTCGCCGAGCATGGCGCGTATCTCCCCAAGCAGACCGTACCCGCCGTGGTCGCATCCCAGCGCTATCATCGCATCCTCCTGCATTCCATGTAAAATCGCTTGTCCCAAGGCTCCCCGATGGAAAAACTCTTGCGCGGCAGTACGCCCGCGCTGGCCGCCGCGCGGAACAGCTCCGATTTTTCCATTGCGGGCAGTATCACGCCGACGCGGTTCGTCCCGGAGGCTATATAGCGAAGCGGCTTTTCCCCGTGTATATAGTCCGCGCGGACGGCGCCGGGTTTG
Source organism: Oscillospiraceae bacterium (assembly GCA_031279125.1). GTDB lineage: Bacteria > Bacillota > Clostridia > Oscillospirales > Oscillospiraceae > JAIRRO01. The sequence continues at coordinate 7,586 of JAITJC010000075.1, read as the reverse complement.
CCCCGGTGGCTTTCCGTATACGCGTCTATATAGCCCTGCGTCTCCGCGATCAGCCCGCTCACGGAACCGGAGCGCGCCCGGAACTCCCGCTCGCTCGCGCGGCGCGCGCGCCGCTTGCCTTCCGCCGGCGCCGCGGACACGCATCTTATCGTATAAGCGCCGTCCCCGGACAGGGCTTCCTCAAGCCCGCCTATGAAATCCTCGGCGTTGACGCCGAAAACAACGCGGTGGATGGGGTGAAAATCTATGGCGTCGTCATACACGTTGCACAGCTCCGCGAGGGCGAAGCGGGCGGGGCAGGTTTCCCGCTCCCGCGCTGAAAGACCCGGCTTAATCTCGTCCCAAAGCTGTTTGGCGGCGGCGAGGGAGTGATTCCCGTCGCCGATCAGTATCCCCCCCGCGAGGGCGGATATGGCGGCGGAAAGCTCCCGCGCGAGCACGCTCCCGACGAGGAAGCCGCGCAGACGCCCGCTGTTTTCCATCAGGGGGAAGTTGTAAAGCACCGGCAGTGTGAAGCGCGAGAGCGGCTCTATTACGGATTTCCCGGCGTCGTCGATAAGCGCCATTATGTGCGTGAGTTCCAAGGGCGAGCCGCGCCGGGAGCGCACGCGGGGGGGCAGGCGCCCCGGCACCGTCTGCTCCGTCGCGCGGATGGGCGAGTCCCCGCCCGCGTAGCCGTAGGCATCCAGATCGAGCGCGCCGACAAGCCCGCGCCGCACGCGCCCGTCGCGCAGCACGCGCTCCACGTATACGAAACAGCCGGGGTATTCGTGCAATATGCCGCTCTTCAGGTACGCTTCGGCGGCGATGCCGACGGCGCGCTCCCGCGAGCTGAGATTCGGCGCGGACAGATACGCCTCCGGGATGATCATGCGCAGGGTGGACGGCGCGGAGCCGATCTGAAGATCCGCCCGCGTCCAGTATTCTCGCTCTGAGGTATATTGGTCGCAGGCGACGACCGCCCAGCTTTGAAAGTCGATGTCCCTCGGCAGCAGAATATCCGCCGGGCAAAAGATATTGTTCTCCACAGTCAATGTTTCCTCTCTTTCCGCCCGCGCCGCGTCATTCCGCGAAGGCCTCGCGCAGGGCGCGTATAAAGGCGGGGGAGCTTCCGCAGCACGCCCCGGCGATTTTGACCCCGAGCGGTCTGTAATCCAGCATCTGCGCGGCGAAGGTCTCCGGACTGAGCGCGTAGCTCCCGTCGGAGAGCGGCAGACCCGCGTTCAGCTTGGCGATGAGCGGCAGACGCGAAAGCTCAGAGAGCCTGCGGAATACGGGCAGGGATTCTCCCGGTCCCAGGGAGCAGTTGATCCCGAGCGCCGTGACCCCGAGCTCCTCCGCGCGGCGGACGAAGTCCTCCGGCCCCACGCCCGTGTACGTGCGCCCGGACTTATCGAACGTCATCGTCGCGAACACGGGCAGGGGGCACGCGTCGCGCGCGGCTTTGACGGCGGCGGCGAGCTCGTCCGTGTCGCTCATCGTCTCTATGGCTATCAGCTCCGCGCCCGCCTCCGCGCCGATCTCGATTTGCTCGCGAAACAGGGCGTAGGCGGAGCTCGGCGTCAGATCCCCGTGCGGGGACATAAAATCGCCTATAGGCCCGACGTCAAGCGCCACGGCGGCCCGGTTCCCGGCGGCGCGGCGGGCGGCGTCCACGGCGGCGGATATGACGCGCCCCGGGCTGTGGCCGCTGTCCCGCAGCGCGCGCGCGTTCGCCCCCAGCGTATTTGTCATTATGATGTCGCTCCCCGCCTCAACATATGCGCGGTGGATTTCAAAAACGGCGTCCGGCGAGCGTATGTTCATAATATCACTGCGCTCCCCGGGCGATAGCCCCCGGCTTTGCAGCATGGTTCCCATCGCGCCGTCGTAAAACACTGTGCGGTCGCTGTTCAAAAGCGTCTCGATACGTGTCATAAGTACAATCTCCTTAATAATCGGTACGCTTAATCATAATGCAATTTCGCGGAGAAGTAAAGGGCTTTCCGCTGAAATTTACCGCCGGGGCGCGCGGCCGAGCGCGCTGCGCCGCAGGGCAATCTGTCGCAGACATATACCTTTGTTTTCAGGGTGTCAATCCCCGCCAACCTGTGTTATAATAATGCCGGATTGCTGTTGTATATGCTGTCAACATGAAAACTTGGCTGACAAACAATGAATTACGCAAATCGTACAGCAGTTTCTGAGAGCGGGTGACGCCATTGTTCAAAATCGGAAGCCATATATCCTCCGCCGGGGGGTTCCTCGCGATGGGCAGGACGGCGGAGTCCATCGGCGCGAACGTGTTTCAGTTCTTCACGCGGAATCCGCGCGGCGGCGCGGCGAAGGCGTGGCCGCCGGCGGATATAGACGCTTACGCCGCGTTCGCGTCAGAGCGCGGCATCGGTTCCCCGCTCGCCCACGCGCCGTATACGCTCAATCCCGCCGCCGCGAAAGAGAACGTCCGCGAGTTCGCGCGGGAAACGATGTCTGACGACCTCGCGAGGCTGGAGCGGGTTCCCGGCGCGATGTACAACTTCCACCCCGGAAGCCACGTCGGGCAGGGCATGGAGCGCGGCATAGCGCTCGTCGCCGAGTGCCTGAACAGCGCCGTGAGCCGGGACGGCGCCGTCCCTGTCCTTTTGGAGACGATGTCCGGCAAGGGGAGCGAGATCGGCTCGCGCTTTGAGGAACTGCGCGAGATAATCGACCGCGCGGAGACGGGCGGCCGCCTCGGCGTGTGCATAGACACCTGCCATGTCTTTGACGCGGGCTATGACATCGCGGGGAAGCTTGACGGCGTACTGACGGAATTTGACCGCGTAGTGGGGCTCGGGCGTCTGCGCGCCGTCCACCTGAACGACACGAAGTATCCCTTTGCGTCCCATCACGACCGCCACGAGCGGCTCGCGGAGGGGACGCTCGGCATTGACGTCATCGCTGCCGTCGTCAACCACCCCGCCCTGCGGGAGCTGCCGTTTTATCTCGAAACGCCGAACGAGCTGCCGGGCTACGCGCGGGAAATCGCGCTGCTGAAATCCCTGCGGGCATAGAGTCTGTGTTCAGGCAAGGCCGCCCTTTCTCAATACAGCTCGACGTTGTATTTTTCAAGCAGTTCGCGCGGGTGGTACGACAGCTTGGAGACGCGGAGTCCCTCTATGCCGTCGTCCTCCTCGCGGTTTATATATTTGACGCCAACCGTCGCGTACATCCTTGAAAACTGCTGCACGAGCATAGGATATGAGCCGTGGTACTCCGTCAGCGCCTTTTCCGTGTGCACGAAAAGCGTGTCCCCGGATATCTCCCCGAACGCCGCACCGACGACGGCGTCCCCGGCGAACAGCGCCCCGCCGAGCTGGCGGTACGCCTCCATGTTGTCTATGACCTCCAGCGCCTTGGCGTTGCCTTCCGCGTAAACGGGGTCGTCCCGGACGCGCTCTTTTGAATACGTCTCGAAGAACTCCCGCACGCGCCCGAGGTTCCCTTCCCCAACGGCCTCGAACCGCCAGTCATCGAAGAGCTTCCGGAATCTGTTTATGTGATTGCGCTGGCCGGAGTACCGCCGCCCGGCGAGCTCCGCGAGGTCCTCCGCGTTGTACAGATAGTCGCTCCACGCCGCGTCCGTCGTCCAGCGCGCGGCGGGATAAAGGCACCGCACCGTCTCCAGGAAGCCGCGCGGCACGCTGGAAAGCCTCGGAACGAGACCGTTTTCCCGACAGTATTCCTCTATTTTGCCGAGGTGCGCCTCCGGCGGCGCGGACAGGCTCATCGGCGGGGCGAACGACATAACCCCGGGCAGATAGTTGCCGCCCTTCATAAACAGCGTCCCGTCCTCAACAGCATACTCCGTTTCGCACATATCCCGCCACATAAAAGCCCCGCCGACCGTTAAATTGCATATGCGTTCCCGGTTTCCTGTGAAATACGGTCTCAGCCGCCCGATGTCGCCAAGCCCGAGCTTTTGGAATTTCAAAAAATCGTCTCCTATTTTCCACCGTTTATATCGCGCATGACATCCCTGTTCTTCACGAACAGCTCTATCCCGGACAGGACCGTCGCCGCCGTTATGACCGCGGCGCACGCCATATTCGCCCACGCGGGCAGTCCTATGAACATAACCGTCAGGCAGAGCATCGTACACGCCGTTTTCGCCTTGCCCAGCAACGCCGCCGCTATCACGCGCCCTGACGCCGCGGCGAGGAGTCTTAACGACGTGACGGCGAACTCCCGCGCTATGACGATGAGCGCCGCCCACGCGGGCATCGCCCCCGTCTCGACGAACCACAGCATGGCCGCTATCACGAGCGCCTTGTCCGCCAGGGGATCCATAAACTTGCCGAAATCCGTGACGAGGCCGCGCCGCCGCGCGATATACCCGTCCGCGTAGTCGGTGAGGCTCGCGAGTATGAATATCGCCATCGCGGCGTATCTGCTGCCCGGAAACCCGGCGTAAAGCACGGCGAGAAGCGCCGGAATCATCGCCGCGCGCAGAAGCGTCAGCTTGTTCGGCGTGTTCAATGCCCCGGCCCTCCGGCTTTTTCGACTGATATTATCGCCCCCAAGGCGTCCCCGCCGTCCGCGCCCGTTATCAGTACCCGCGCGAAGTCGCCCGCCTCCGCCTCCCCGCGCATTATGACGGCGCCGTCGATATCCGGGGACTCGGCGCAGCTCCTGCCGTACAGGGCGCCGCCCTCCCGCCCTTCGACGAGGACAGCCGTCTCCGTGCCGACGCGCGAGGCGTTGAAAGCGTCGATAACATGCGACTGCAATTCCTCCGCCTCCTCCGCGCGCCGCCGCGCCGTGTCCGCGTCGGGGCGCGGCATATCGAAGGCATCCGTACCCTCCTCCGGGGAATACGTGAATACGCCGGCGCGCTCAAACTTCGCCTCGCGCAGGAAATCGCACAGTTCCTCAAACTCCCGCTCGCCCTCCCCGGGCAGACCCGTTATCACGCTGGTGCGCAGGACAGCCCCCGGGATCTCGCGCCGCAAGCGCGCGATCAGCCCGCGTATGTCCGCGCCCGTCCCGCGCCGCCTCATGCTTTTAAGGATGCCGTCGTTTATGTGCTGTACGGGAATGTCGAGATATTTCAGCAGCTTCGGGTTTCCGGCGATCTCGCGTATCAGATCTTCCGTCACGCCGTCGGGATAGAGATAGTGCAGGCGGATCCAGCGCAGTTCCGGGATTTCCGAAAGGCGGCGCAGCAGCGGGACAAGGCGGCGCTCGCCGTACAGATCCAGTCCGTAGCGCGTCGTGTCTTGCGCTATCACTATCAGCTCGCGCGCGCCGGAGGCGGCGAGACGCCCGGCCTCCGCCAAAATATCCTCCGCGCGGCGGCTGCGGTACCTCCCGCGTATGGCGGGCACGGCGCAGAAAGCGCACCGGTTGTCGCACCCGTCGGCGATCTTCAAGTACGCCCACGCGCGCGGCGTGGACACGGCGCGCGGCAGGTTGTCGTCGCACGCCTCCGGCGGGGGGAACTCGGATGGCCGCCCGCCGCGCAGCGCCTCTTCCACCGCGCCCGCTATGGCACCGAAGCCCCCGACGCCGACGAAGCCGTCCGCCTCCGGAAGCTCACGCGCTATCTCGTCCTTATACCGCTCCGCGAGACACCCCGCGACGATGATCTTCCCGAGCGCGCCCTCCTTTTTCAGCTCCCCGAGCCGCAGAAGCGTATCTATCGCCTCCTGCTTCGCCGCGCCGATGAACGCGCACGTGTTCACAACGGCGGCGTCCGCGCCGCGCGGGGAGGGAACAAGCCGGAAGCCCGCCTCCGCGAGACCGAACGCCATCTGCTCGCTGTTCACAAGGTTCTTAGCGCAACCGAGCGAAACCAGCGCGACGCTGTAACTCTTTGCCGATGCTGCCATATGCCCTTAAAATTCAGTCCTCTCCGCCCCGGCGCGCCCACGCCGCGCCAATATCGTCCCAGCTGAAGCCCCGGCGCGCGAGCGCGGCGGAAACGCGCCGCCTGTCGTCCGCGCCCGCCTTCGAGCCTCGCAGTTTCTTTTCGATGAAAGCCTCCGCCGCGCCGGACGCCTCCCCGTCCGCCGCCTCCGCCATCGCGCCGTCCCAGTGCTCGCGCGGTATAAGGCGCCTGTACAGTTCGTCGCGTATCCGCCGCGCGCCGAACCCGCGCCGCGCGTAAGAGCGCGCGATCTCGCGGGCGAGCTCCGCGTCGTCAACAAGTCCGCACTCCGAAAGCCAGTCCGCCGCCGCCGACGCCGCTTCCTCCGTCTCCCCGAGCTCGCGCAGACGCTTTTCCACCGCCGCGCGGGAGAGCATTCGGCTGCCGAGAACCTTCAGCGCGCGCTTTCGGATTTTTGCCTGCCCCTCCCCGGAAAAAACGTCCGCGCCGGGGGGCGCGTCACTCGTCAAAGTCGTCTGCCGAAACGTCCACCGCCGCGCGGGACTGCGGCACCGGGGCGGCGGGCTCCGTCCGCGCCGCCCCGGTCGCCTGCGCGAGATTTTCGGCGTTTTCGTAAATCCGCTGTTCGAGCTCGTCGGCGAGCGCGGGATTGTCCGCGAGGTATTTCCTCACGTTCTCCCGCCCCTGCAGCCTTGTGCCGTCCACGGTGAACCACGCCCCGCCCTTTTCGATTATGCCGAGCTGGACGCCGAGATCGCATATCTCGCCGGAGCGCGAAATACCCTCCCCGTACATTATGTCGAACTCCGCGACCTTGAACGGCGGGGCGACTTTGTTTTTCACGATCTTCGCCTTCGTGTGATTGCCGAGTATCGTCGTGCCGTCCTTTATGGGCTCGCCGCGCCGCACGTCTATGCGCACGGACGAGAAATATTTCAGCGCGCGGCCCCCGGGCGTTGTCTCCGGGTTGCCGTACACGACGCCTATTTTCTCGCGGAGCTGGTTTATGAATATCACGACGCAGTTCGTGCGCGAGATGCTCCCCGCGAGTTTCCGCAGAGCCTGGCTCATGAGACGCGCTATGACGCCCACCGTCGATTCGCCGATCTCTCCCTCGATCTCCACCCTCGGCACGAGCGCCGCGACGGAGTCCACGACGACAACGTCGAGCGCGCCGGAGCGCACGAGCGTATCCGTTATCGCGAGCGCGTCCTCCCCCGTGCCGGGCTGCGCTATCAGCAGGTTGTCAATGTCCACGCCGAGGGCGCGGGCGTACGCGGGTTCCAGCGCGTGCTCCACGTCGATGAACGCCGCCTCCCCGCCGAGCTTCTGCGCGGACGCCACGATGTGCAGGGCGAGCGTCGTCTTCCCGGAGGACTCCGGGCCGAATATCTCGACGATGCGCCCGCGCGGCACGCCGCCTATGCCGAGCGCGAGGTTCAGCGCCAGCGAGCCCGTCGATATGGTGTCCACGCTGATGTTCAGGTTCTCGCCGAGGCGCATTATGCTCCCCTTGCCGTAGCTCTTTTCGATCTGCGCGAGCGCCGTTTCGAGCGCTTTTCTCCGGTCCCCCGCCGGTGCCGCGAACGTGGTTGCTTTCTTGTCCTTAGAAGCCATTTTTCATATCTCCCCGCATTTATATTGTTGTGATTTTTCCCTCGACGACGCGCGCGACGCCCACCGCGTCGCGCGCCGCCGAGACAACCGCAAAGCCGTTTTCCCCCAGTAACCCCCGCCC
>JAITJC010000064.1 GCA_031279125.1 Oscillospiraceae bacterium | reverse complement strand
AAACGTTTCAAAATATTGCAAATGCGTTATCGGAACAAACAACGTAAACATTTGCTCCGCGTTTCGCTTATCTGCGGCATTTATAACTGCGAATTGCAGTTTTAGGACAGGTCTAATATCAAAAACGCTTGACAGCCCTTTTTCGCGGATTTTCCCACCTATTTCCGAGCAGCCTTAGTCAAACGCGTCAATTTGTCCACTCCCTTAAGTCCTCTTTGACAAGCGGCGCCGCGTCCGCCGGGGGCGTTTTGCCCGTGAACAGCCGGAACGCTTCCTCCGCCTGATATATGAGCATTCCGAGCCCGCCGAGCGCCGCCAACCCGCGGCGCCGCGCCGCTGCAAGCAGAAGCGTCTCGCGGGGCTTGTATACGGCGTCGAATACCGCCGCGCCGGGTTTCAGGGCGTCCAGCCACGAAAATCCCGGAAACTCGACGGTGCCCGCCCCGCGGTCCATTCCGAGCGGCGTGGCATTGATTATTATGTCGGACGTTTCCGCGAGGCGGGTCAATTTGTCCCACGGAAGGGATTCCCCGCCTTTTTCGCGCGTCAGGAGTGCGACGGAAACCCCCACGCGCCGCAGGGCGGCTGCGGCCGCCTTTGACGCCCCGCCGCCGCCGAGGATCAGCGCCGATTTTCCCCGAAGCTCCGGCAAGGCGTTTTTCAGCGTCCGCGCGACGCCAAGCCCGTCCGTGTTGCAACCGTAAAGCCCGCCCTCACGCAAAACGACGGTGTTCACCGCGCCGCACTCGCGGGCGATCCCGTCAAGCTCCGCGAGGTACGGAATCACCGCTTCTTTGAGCGGCATCGTGACGTTGAACCCGCGAAAACCCTCTTCCCCGGCGCGCGCTATGAAATCGCCGAGCGTCCCGCGCGTGACTTCAAGCTTTTGATATTCGATATCAATCCCGCACGCCCGCGCGAAGCGGCCATGAATAACCGGCGACAGGCTGTGGCTCACGGGGGAGCCGATTACGGCGAGCTTAATCCCCGGCATCGCCGGCCGCGCCCCCCGTCCGCTTCAGCAAAGCGTCGAGCGCGCGGGTATATCCGGGAAAGCCCTCCCCGTATATTTGCGTGAAGCACGCCGGGGCGGTCACGGACACGCGGCGGAACGGCTCGCGCGACATAATGTCCGATATGTGCACCTCGGCGGCGGGTACGTCCACCGCGCGGAGCGCGTCGTAAATCGCGTAGCTGTAATGCGTGTACGCGCCGGGATTGATTATGACCCCGTCGTAAACGCCCTCGGTGCCGTGAAGCTCGTCGATAATCGCGCCCTCGTAACTGCTCTGGAAAAAGCATATGGCGATGCCGCGATCCTCCGCCGCCGCGCGGAGCAGTTCAAGCAGCTCGGAGTATGTCCCCGCGCCGTATACGCCCGGCTCGCGCGCGCCGAGCAAGTTCAGGTTCGGCCCGTTTATGACAAGGACGCGCGCTTTCAAATGCCTGCGTATTTCCTCGCAGGCGCGCGCGGCGGCGGCCTCGGGCGTACCGTCGTTCGCTATCGTCACATGCGCCGCGCTTTCGTATATCTCGCGCCGCTCCGAGTACAGCCGCCGCAAATCGTCCGCCGTCCGCGACAGCGGGCGCGCGCCGGGGGCCATGCTCTCCGCCGCCGCGTCGAACCCGCGCGTCAGATGCGCGACGACGGAGTTCCGGCGCAACAGCCCGGAGTTCCGTATGGGCGCGCCGCCGCCGGCAGCTATCACGGCCTCGCGGTTTCCCTCAAGAAGTCCCGTCAGCACCTCCGTCTCAAGCTCTCTGAACGCCGCCTCCCCGCGCGTGTTTATCAGCTCCGCGCAAGACATACCCGCGCGCGCTTCAATTTCGGCGTCTGAGTCGAAAAACGCGCGCGAAAGCCCACGTGCGACAAGCCGCCCCACAACGCTCTTTCCGCCGGCGGGCATTCCTATGAGGATGACGTTCCGCTTCACGCCGTTTCCTCCCGGTACGTCGCGCAACAGCCGAGAACCTCAAAGTATTCCGATTGCGCGGAGGCCTGCCCTATCGCGTCGCGCACGCGCTGATCCATTATGTTCGCCTCCAAATCCGCGAAAAAGCGGTAGGAATCGGACGACGCGGGGCGGGACTCTATGCGCGTAAGGTTCAGCCCCGCAAGCTGGAACGCCTGCAAAACGGAGCATAGCGCGCCAGACTGATGCCTCGTGGAGAACGTAACAGTCACGGTATCGGATGTCTTGTCGTATATCGGCTTCGGGGCGATGGCTATGAAGCGCGTGCGGTTTTTGGGGTTGTCCGTTATATTCTCCGCGAGGACGTCAAGGCCGTTGACCTCGGCGGCGCGGCGCGAGCCGATGGCGGCGAATTTCGCGCTCGCCCTCCCGGAGACCATTTCGGCGGCGACGGCGGTATTCCTTACCCCCGTGAGCTCCCAGCTCCTGCCCTTCAAAAACCGCTTGCACTGCGCGAAGCCCTCCGGGTGCGAGAACACCTCGCGCACGTCGCCGACGGACGCGCCGCGCGCTCCCATAAGGCAATGCGCGACGGCTATCCACACCTGCCCGGCTATGCAGCAGGAATAACGCCGCAGGAGATCGTACACCTCGCCGATGGCGCCCGTCTGGGAGTTTTCGATGGGCAGGACGCCGAGGGACGCCTCCCCTGACTTCACTGCCTCAAATACATCCTCAAAGTATTCTCGCGTGACATACTCGTCGCCGGGGAACATTATGCGCGCCGCGCGTTCGCTCCACGCGCCGGGCACGCCCTGAAACGCCACGGGGCCGGGCGCGCGGGGGGAGCTTTCCGGGAAATCGAACGCATTGGACAGCCCGAGATTTTCGTACTGCCGCAGTTTTGAAAGTGAGATGAGCGTGCGCACGAGCGCCGCCGTCTCCCCCTTCTTGTCCTCGTCCGCGAGCGCGAGGGCTGAGGCTATGACCTTTTCCTCGCGCCCCGTGTCCGTGATGGCGAGGTTGCCCTCCTCCTTGACCTTGGAAATGTCGTTGGAAATACGCTGGCGCTCCTGGAACAGGCGCGTCAGGTTCGCGTCCACCTCGTCAATGCGTCCGCGCAGGTCATCAAGTTTTTCTTTAGGGTTTTTTGCCGCCACTGTCTGACACCTCGTAAAAATAATTTATAATACGTTGCTACGCAATCGCTTCCCGGATTTTCCCGACCTTGCCCATAATGCGGCGGAACACCTGCGGCGTGACGCTCTGCGCGCCGTCGCACAGCGCGGCCTCCGGGTGATTGTGCACCTCGATTATAAGGCCGTCCGCCCCGCACGCCGCCGCGGCGAGCGCCATAGGCTCCACGAGATGCCAATAGCCCGTGGCGTGGGACGGGTCTATTATAACGGGCAGATGACTGCGCGCCTTGAGCACCGGCACGGCGGAGAGGTCAAGCGTGTTGCGCGTCGCCGTTTCAAACGTGCGTATGCCGCGCTCGCACAGCATTATCTCCCGCGCGCCGCCCGCCATGACGTGCTCCGCCGCCATCAAAAGCTCGTCGAGCGTGCTGGAAAGCCCGCGTTTGAGCAGTACGGGCTTGCGCAGCGCGCCGACCTGCCGCAAGAGCGTGAAGTTCTGCATATTGCGCGCGCCGATCTGCACGACGTCCACGTCCTCCGCGAACTGGTCCAAATACTCCGGCGACATTATCTCCGTCACGATGGGCAGCCCCGTTTTGCCGCGCGCGAGCTTCAACAGTTCCAGCCCGTCAAGCCCGAGCCCGGAAAACGCGTAGGGCGATGTGCGAGGCTTGAACGCGCCGCCGCGCAGGAAATGCGCCCCCGCGCTCTTCACGTCGCGCGCGACGGACAGAATCTGCTCCTCGCTCTCGACGGAGCATGGACCCGCGATGACGGCGAAGTTCCCGCCGCCGACGAGTCTCCCCGCGATGTCATAGACGCTGTCCTCCGGGTGAAAACTGCGCCCGGCGAGCTTGTATGGCTCGCGCACGCGGACTATCTTGTCCACGCATTCGTGCCGCGCGACATCGTCCTCCGAAAGTCCCGAAAGATCCCCGGCAAGGCCGAGCATCGGCGTGTCGCCCGCGATGTCCTGAACGACTATTCCGCGCCGGGAGAGCGTTTTCCTAAGCGGCTCCGAATCCTCCGGGCGGGAATTTCTTTTCAGTATGACTATCATTGCAAATATTCCTCCTTTTAACCGATTACAAATACTGCGCGAGTGCTATCGCCGCCGCCGCCTCGACGACGACGACGGCGCGCGGGACGATGCACGGGTCGTGCCTGCCCCGGAAACTGTGCGTGACGGGTGTGTTCGTGCGCAAATCGACGGTGCTCTGCGGCGCGGAGATTGTCGGCGTGGGCTTTATGACGACGCGGAAAACGATCTCGGCGCCGTTTGTGATCCCTCCGTTTATCCCGCCGTTGTGGTTGGCGAGAAACGCGATTTTCCCGTCCTCGTCAACAGTCAGCCCGTCCGACACCTCTCCGCCGAGCTTTTTCGCGAAATTGAACCCGTCGCCGAATTCCACGCCTTTGACGGCGGGGATTGAGAACAGCAGGGACGCCAGCTCGCTTTCGACGGAGTGGAAAATCGGCTCCCCCCAGCCCGCCGGCGCGCCCCGGACGCGGCACTCGATTATCCCGCCCGCGCTGTCGCCCGCGTCGCGCGCGCTTTGGATCGCGCCGTCGAACTTGCCGGGATCGCGCTCGCCGTGAATCTCCGCGACTATCGCCGATATCCCTGCGCCGTGCCGCTCCCGCAGAAGCTGTTTCGCGAGCGCCCCCGCGAACACGACCGGCGCCGTCAGCCGCCCGGAAAAATGCCCGCCGCCCCGGCAGTCGTTGAACGCGCCGTACTTCACCCACGCCGCATAATCCGCGTGCCCCGGGCGGGGGAAATGCGACTCGTAATCGCCGGGACGCGCGTCGGCGTTGCGGCAGAACGCCAGAAGCGGCGCGCCCGTCGCCGCGCCGCCGAGCATACCGCTCAAAACCTCGAACTCGTCCCCCTCGCGGCGCGGAGTGGAGTTTTCGCTTCTCCCCGGCGCACGGCGCAGGAGCTCGCGGCGCACCTCGTCAAAATCCGGCGCGAAGCCCGCCGGGAGTCCGCCGACGACGACGCCTATGACGGCGCCGTGGGACTCCCCGAACACGGAAAGCCTGAATTTTGTCCCCCACTCGCTGTTCATTCCCTCACCTCAAAATCATCCCAGAAATTCGGGTACGACTTGGCCACGCACTCCGCCCCGTCCACCTTGACAACGCCGTGGCAGCGGACGGCGGCGGTCGCCGCCATCATCGCAATCCTGTGGTCCCCCCCGGAGTCCACCTCTCCGCCGTCCAGCCACTCGCTGCCGTTTATCACGAGCGCGTCGCCGTCGGCGACGACGCGCGCGCCCAGCGCGCCGAGCGCCTCTTTGACAGTTTCCAGCCTGTCGCTTTCCTTGTGACGCAATCGCCCGGCGTTGTATATGCGGCTCACGCCGCGCGCGAAACAGAGCAAGGCCGCGACAGGCGGCACGAGGTCGGGAATATCGGATGCGTCTATATCAAGCGGACGGGGCGAGGCCGGCTTCGCTTTCAGTCCGCCTTTTGAGGTGAGGACGACCCTGACGCCGCATCGTTTCAATATGTCGAGAATCTCCTTGTCGCCCTGCTTGGAGCTGAGATTAAGCCCGCGGCATTCCACGTCCCTCCCGAGCGCTCCGGCGACGAGAAAGAACGCCGCCTGCGAAAAATCGCCCTCCGCAGACACCTCGCGCCGCCGATACCGCTGCCCCCCCACGGAGAGGAACGTTCCCCGCCCTCGCCGTATCTCCACACCCGACCGCAGGAGCTCGTCTATCGTCAAATCCACGTAGCCCGCCGATTCGAGCGGGGAGGTCAGCCGCACCTCGCTGTCGCCGTCGAGGAGAGGCAGGGCGAAAAGCAACCCTGTAACGAACTGAGAGCTTATATCCCCAGGCAACTCATATAAGCCCGCCGACAGTCTCCCCTTGACGACTATCGAGTCCTTTTTTTCCGCTATCACAGTCCCGTGGCGGCGCAGCTCGTCGAGATAAGGCGCCATGGGTCTCCGCAAAAGCCTGCCCCTCCCGCGAAACACCGCCGTCCGCTTCCCTCCGAGCGCCGCGGCGACGGGGAGCAGAAAACGCAGCGTGGCGCCGGATTCCCCGCAGTCGAGCGTCACGTTCCGTTCCCCGGAGACAAGCGCGAGGACGCACCGCGCCGTCGCGTCGATATCCTCCGAAACGCCCTGCGGGAAATCCCTCCCGCCCGCAAGCGCGTCGCATATTATGGCGCGGTGCATAATGCTCTTCGACGGCGGAACAGTCACCGCGCCGAAGGGGAAACGCCTGATAGTTTTTATCACAGCGACGCCTCCAGTTCTTTTATGCCCATCTCTTTTATGACGGCGTCGCCGACGCCGCGCAGCAGCACGAGCGCGATCCCGTCGCCGGAACGCTTCTTGTCGCCGGACATATGGCGCACAAGCTCGCGCGGCGGTATATCGAGGCGCGTATCCAGTCCCGCATTTTCCGCGACCTCCATTACCTCGCGCGCCGCGCCCTCCGGAGTTACGCCGAGCCTCACACCCGTCTCCAGCGCGAGGCGCATACCTATGGCCACCGCCTCCCCGTGGTTATAGCGCGAGTATCCGAAATATTTCTCTATCGCGTGCCCGAACGTATGCCCGAAATTGAGCGCCATGCGCGCGCCGCTCTCGCGCTCGTCGCGCGATACGACATCCGCCTTCGCGCGGCAGCAGAGGTATATGAGCTCCGCCTCCTCCCCGGGGGAGATCCCCCCGCTTTGAAGCCGCGGCGCGATCCCCTTCTCGCCGAGCGCGAAATATTTGACGACCTCGGAAAGGCCGGCGCGCGCCTCCCTCCCCGGGAGTGTTTTCAAAAAATCCGTGTCGATAAGCACGCCCTCCGGCTGATAGAACGCCCCGACAAGGTTTTTCCCCTCCGGCAGGTTTACCCCCGTCTTGCCCCCGACGGAGGAGTCCGTCATGGCGACAAGCGTGGTGGGAACCTGTATGAACCGCGCGCCGCGCATATAGCTCGCCGCCGCGAAGCCCGCGATATCCCCGACGACGCCGCCGCCGAGCGCGACGACGGAATCCCGCCGCCGCAAGCCCATAGCCGCGAAATCACGGCACAGACGCCCGACGGCGTCAAGCGTCTTGTGCTCTTCCCCCGCCGGAAGCCGGGACTCAAACGTCCGCACCCCCGCTTTTTTCAGGCTTTCCAGCGCGCGCGCGGCATAGAGCGGCCCCGTGTTGGAGTCCGTAACGAGCGCGGCTATGCCATCCCGCACGACGCGCGGCAGCAGACCCGACGCGCCGCGGCCTATCGTGACATCATACTCCTTGGACGGCGCGCGGACAGCCAGCTTTATCAATTGAACAACCCCCTCAATGCGAAAAGCGCGGAACCCTTTCACGGGTTCCGCGCCTTGCCGCCGATCTTTGTGGAATTTCTGCTATTCCCCGTGCCTGTTATTCGATTTCGCGCACCAAAACCAGCCGAAGCCAAAAAAGCTGCGGCTGTATGTAAAGTAAAACGAATTCAAGGGGAAGCGACGCATTTCAAATACCTCTTATTTCAGTCTGCGGAACGGAGTTTATCACGCCGCAGGGGAAATGTCAAGAAAAATTTTTCTTGCAAACCGCAGCTTCTGAACCGTTTGTGATATTGTCTCAATGAACCGCACGAGACTTTGTCTCACCGAGGCGAGTGCGGTACAATATGCCCCATCATGAAACAAAGGATGGGGTGGAGACAATCAGGAGG
>JAITJC010000089.1 GCA_031279125.1 Oscillospiraceae bacterium | reverse complement strand
GTGTTTTTGTCTGTCGGCCGTTCCGTATTTCAAGTCGCTTTGGATGTTGCATCCCGATTGTCCGGCAGATTGCCACCCACGCTCTTGCTTCCCAATGTCGCGTAGCTGAGTAGTAACGTTGGGACACCGTCTTCATCGGTTACCTAAATTTAACTGTTAATCAATGGTGTGTACAAGCCACGCCGAAACCATATTGTGACGGATTCCAAACGGCAATACGTCGACCAGTGTCCGCGACAAGACGGACTGCCTCAAAACATCTCCGGATGCCGGTTGGCTGTTCAAGTAACCGGGGCGGCGATTTGAACAAGCCGCATACGGTTGACCGCCGCCGCCAGCTCGGACTTGCGGGGCAGATCGAGAAAGCGGTTGCACGTTGTGAAGAAATCCGTGTATACGCGCTCTAAGCCCTCGCGCTCTATTTCCGCGTAAAGCGCGTCAATGCGGTCCGAAAGGTCGAATTCGAGCGATGTTTCGTTGCGTTCAAGGTACAACAGCATAAACGCCAGCGCGTCAAGCTGTGCCGGCGTCGCGATGTCCCCGAGGGCGCGCGCGTCAATGCGCTCGTCTCCGATGATGATAAAGCCGGAGTCCGTGACTTCCAGACGCTCCGTGCCGCTGCCGCTCGGAAAAGGCGTAAACCCCTCCGAGCGCAAGGCACGGCGGCTGTTCCAATCGGCGCCCGGAGGGAAGCTGTCCCCGGTTCTCCGAGGTGCCATGGCGCGGGCGCGCCCCGTCACGTCGCGCAGCGTGAAATCGTCCATCATATAGACTCGGTCGGCGACGGAGAGATATTCCCCGCTGCCGCCGATTACGAGCGTAGAGGATACGCCGCGCTCGCCGTACAGCTCGCTTGCGCGGTCGGTGAACGGCGTGAGGGGTTCTTTCTCTATGAGCTTGCGCATAAGGTTGTCGCGAATCATAAAGTTCGTCGCGCTGCGGTCCTCATCGATGAGCAGGAGCCTTGCTCCGAAATCGACGGCTTCCATGATATTCGCCGCCTGAGACGTTGAGCCGGATGCCCGCTCCGTGGAAAAGCTCTTCGGGTCGCCGCCCGGCATCCAGCGTAAAAACGGAGAGATATTCACGTTTTTGACGCTTCGCCCGTCCTCGGCGGCGATCGTCGCCGCCGTGTCGTCCGTGACGCAAAGCTCCCGTCCGTCGCCCTCGGCGTGGTTGTATATCCCGGCGGCAAGCGCGTCGAGCAGCGTGGACTTACCGGAGTAGCCGCCGCCCGTGATGACGGTCACACCGCGACGCCACGCCATGCCGCGCAGTCCGCAAACCTCGGCTTCGTCGCCGGGCGGAGATATGAACGGCACCGCGTTTTTCATCGGCGCCGCCGTTCCTTTTTCCCGCGCGAGTATGCTGCCGTTCGCGATGAACGCCGAGTACTCGCCACAGCGCAGCCACTCGCGGATTTCGTTCTGCTTTTTCTCCAGTTCCAGCGCGCGCCCCAGCGCGACTATATCGAACCACGCGATATAATCGTCGAACATACCCGGCAGCTCGCTTGTCAGCATTTTTATGGCGCGCTTGAGCTTCCCGCGCGGCAGTTGCACTTGAAGGAGCAAGCAGAGGCACATTCCCGGCGGCGGCATGTCGTCGAAAAATGTGACGAGCGGACCCGAGCCGCGGTGAACCTTGCCCTCCCGCATCGCGAAATACGCGGCGTTGCGCGTCAATATCTCGCCGCCGGGCTCGCAGACGTAAAATCGCCCCGTTTCGTAGTCCGGGCGGCGAGAGATGAGCGGGGCGTTGCGCTCATCGATGTGTTTTTTCAGTGAGCGCAGGGCGAAATCCGCCGCAGCGGGGGTGAAATCCCCGATGCCGAGCTTTTCGGCGGGGATCGCGACGGTTACGCTCGGTCTGTCGAGAGCAAGCTTGTGCGTCCGCGCGACGGTGAAGCTGATTTCCCCGTCGCGGTGCCAGTACGTGGGATCGTTGTCGTGTTCCGGCGCGATCTTCCCTGCGACGTAGTAAGAAATGTCGGCGTCGTACATCTCGCGGTACGTTGTCGTGCCGTTCTCCATTTGCAGCATATACTTGTAAAGTCTGTTCAATGCGCATATCTCCTTTTCGTTTATGTGGTTTGGAATTCCCGGCATGAAAAAACCGCCTCCGATGAAATCAGAGGCGGCGTAAATCCCGGCGAAAAGGAGAAGCTTGATGTCTAACGGCAACGCAATGGAATACTCTCTCCGGCGGGCAAAACGGCGCGTGAGTTCATCGGAATATTCATCTTGTCCGCCTCCTTTCTGAGCGCGTTTGATTTGGGTCCGGCGACGCGGTAATTCATGATACGCGCATTATACCGCCGCCCGCGGCGGACTGTCAAGCGGAAGTTTCAATGTTCCGGCGCCGCTGAGCAGAAAAGCGATATTCATCCTTCGTCCTCAAAGAATTTGCGGTGGATCGCGGCGACGGCGCGGTCGGCGTCGCGCTCGTCCACGAGCACAGAGATTTTAATTTCGCTTGTGGAGATCATGTTGATATTCACCTTGGCGTCGCAAAGCGCCTCGAACATCATAGTGGCGATGCCCGACGCGGACATCATGCCCGCCCCGACGATGGACACCTTCGCGACATCGGCGGAGACGTCAAGCTCTGAGAAGCCGAGCGCGCCGCGCTGCGTTTCAAGCGACGCGACGGCGGCGTCGAGGTCGCTCCGCGCGACGGTGAAGCTGATGTCCTTCGTGCCGCCGCGCCCTATGGATTGCAGGATTATATCGACCACGATCCGCGCATCCGACAGCACTCGGAACACGCGGAACGCGATGCCCGGTTCGTCGCGCAGTCCCATAACGGCTATGCGCGCCGTGTTCGTGTCTTTCGCCACGCCGGAAATTTTGATTTTTTCCACGGAAGTCACCTCTTTTACGATTGTACCGGGCTTTCGCTCAAAGCTCGTCAGTACCTCAAGCTCCACGCCGCAGCGCTTCGCCATCTGGACGCTACGGTTGTGCAGCACCTGCGCGCCGAGCGAAGCCAGTTCCATCATTTCGTCGTATGTTATTTCGGAAAGGCGGCGCGCGCCGGGAACCTTGCGGGGGTCGGCGGTGTAAATGCCGTCCTCGTCGGTGTATTTCTGGCACAGCGAGGCGCGCAGGACAGCCGCCAATGCCACCGCCGTGGTGTCCGAGCCGCCGCGCCCGAGCGTCGTAATATCGCCGTTCCGCGCCGTGCCCTGAAACCCCGCGACGACGACTATCCTGCGCTTGTCGAGCTCGCCGCGTATGCGCTCGCAGTCGATTTTTTCGATCCTCGCGGAGCCGTATTCGGCGCTCGTGCGTATTCCCGCCTGTCGCCCGGAGAGCGAGACTACCGGCAGACCGAGTCTTTCGAGCGCCATGGCCATGAGCGCCGCCGAAGCCTGTTCCCCGGTGGACAGCAGCATATCCATCTCCCGCCGCGACGGGAAGGGGTTTATCTCCGCCGCTTTTTCTATGAGGTCGTCCGTCGTGTCGCCCTGCGCGGACAGCACGACGACGAGATCGTGCCCTTCCGAATAATCGTCGGCGATTATTCCCGCGACGCGGATTATCCCGGAAGCGTCGGAAACCGAGGAACCGCCGAATTTTTTTACTATCAGGGACATATCGTGACCGATCCTTTTCTTAATAATTGCGCAGCGGATTAATATATTAATCCATCACCCTGAACAGGGAGAGGACGCGGAAAGAGGAAAGCGCCCCGTCTATCCCCGCCTTGCTGTCCCCGGGGGCGATAAAGGCCGTCTCGCCGCCGTCGCCGCCCAGCGCCACGGCCCCGGGGAATGCCGCGAGGACGGTTTTTTCGTCCGCCGCGACGCGCGCGTACCAGCGGCTGACAAGCTCCGCCGAGTCGCGAAGCATCGACGGTGAGCCCTCCTCCCAGGAGATCAGCTTGCGGGAGCGCTCGTGCTTGGCGGCGTCTATGATGTCCGCGACGACGGCGCTCGCCGTGGGGAGCTTGCCGGCGCCCGCGCCGTAGAACATCACGTCCCCGATGGCGTTGCCGCGCACGACTATGGCGTTCATAACGCCGTCCACGCCCGCCAGCAGGTTCTCCGACGGGACGAGGTGCGGCGCGACATAGGCGGATACGCGCCCGTCGCCGTTTGCCACGGCGCGCCCCAGCAGCTTGATTTTGCAGCCGCCGCGCCCGGCATATACCGTGTCGGCGGCTGTCACGGTGCGTATACCCACGGTTTTCAGCCATTCGGGGTTCATATGTCTGCCGAAGCAGAGATCCGCGAGGATACAGATTTTGCGGCAGGCGTCGATCCCGTCTATGTCCGAGGACGGGTCGGCCTCGGCATAGCCCTTGTCCTGCGCGAGTTTCAACGCCGCTTCAAAGCTCGCGCCCTCTTTTATCATAGACGTGAGGATATAGTTCGTCGTGCCGTTGAGTATGCCGTATATCTCATATATTCTATTCGCGGCGAGGCATTGCGTGATAGGGCGGAGGATGGGGATCCCGCCGCCGACGCTTGCCTCGAACAGATAGTTCACGCCGCGCTCTTTCGCGAGCTTCAGAAGCTCGCAGCCGTGCAGGGCGACGAGCTCTTTGTTCGATGTCACGACGGATTTCCCCGCCTCAAGCGCGCGCCGCGTGTACTCGTACGCCAAGCCCGCGCCGCCTATCGTTTCGACGACGACACGCACATCCGGGTCGCGCTCGACGGCACCGAAGTCGCGCG
Organism: Oscillospiraceae bacterium; assembly: GCA_031279125.1. Classification (GTDB taxonomy): domain Bacteria; phylum Bacillota; class Clostridia; order Oscillospirales; family Oscillospiraceae; genus JAIRRO01. The sequence goes on along the minus strand of JAITJC010000089.1, from coordinate 1,673 downwards.
TTAAGAGATGCTTGTACGGGCTGTCCGGGAAGTCCTTTATGTCTACGATATATTTCAGGCTCAGCTCCCGCGCCGCGCCGAGCGCGATTCTGTCGGCGTTCTTTTCTAAAACCTCCGCGACTCCGGAGCCGACAACACCGAAGCCGAGTATCGCGATTCCGTACATCAGCCTTTTCTCCCACCGTATTTATGTCCGGCCGCAAAGAGCCGTCCGGCGAATATGACAACCCGCAAGTTAATATACTACCATACGGCGGCTTGCCGCGCAATACCGTAATAACACATTTCGGGGAGAAATCTCATCTTGCGGAAAAATACAGATGTAAAACGGTGCGCGTCGCTGGCGATAGTCGCGGCGTCGGCTCTCGCCGTATGGCTCCTCGGGAAGCTTGCGCTGCGGTGGTTCCTGCCGTTCGTCGCGGCGTTTATCATAGCGCGCGCGATCGAGCCCGCGGTGCGTCTGCTTACGGACAGGCTGAAAATCAAGCGGGCGGCGGCGTCCGGGATATGCGCGGCGCTCGTGTTCGCGGCGATACTGTCTTTGACCGCGCTCGCCGTCGGGCGCGCCGTATATGAGCTCTCCGCCCTCGCGAAAAACATACCGCGCTTTCTCGCCGGGGTGCCGGGGCTCATAGAGGAAATTGAGACGAGAACGCGCGGCATAGTCGGCGCCGCGCCGCCGGGGACGAGGGATTACATATCATACGCGCTGGAAGAGGCATCGGAGCGCGGCGCGCGGGCGATAGGAGCGCTTCCCGGAAGCATAATATCCGGCCTTTCGGGCATACTGTCGGGCGGGCCGGGATTTTTGCTGTTCGTGCTCACAGGGGCAGTCGGGACATTTTTCATATCGAGCGGGTACGCGGAGCTTTCGTCGTTTGTATCGCGCCAAATCCCGGAGCGCCGCGCCGCGCAGCTGCGCGAGCTGAAAGCGGAGCTGCGCCGAACGCTCTCCGCGTGGCTTCGCGCGCAGCTCATACTGTCGGGCATCACCTTTTCCGAGCTCGCCGTTCTGTTTTGCGCGCTCAGGATAGATTTCGCGCTCCTGCTCGCGCTCGCCGTCGCGGCGATAGATATGCTTCCGGCGTTCGGCGCCGGGATGGCGCTCGTCCCTTGGGGGCTCATAGAGCTTCTCAGGGGGGACGCGCCGAGGGGGATAGCTCTGCTCGCCTCGTTCGGCGTAATCGCCGCAGCGCGCAATGTCTTGGAACCGAAGCTAGTCGGGCGGCGGCTCGGGCTCCCGCCGCTCGCGGGGCGCGCCCCGCTGTAAGCAGGTTTACGAGCGGGGGGAGTGGTCGGTATTGGGCGTTTTCCCGGCGGGCTCAAAATGGTCAAGCTCCTGAACGACAGGGGATATATATATCTGTGGGAGTAAGCGGGGCTGTAATTGACAATATGAAATTATCTCAAAAGATGAAGTGCGCCGTCGCGGGACTGCTCGCGGGGGCGGCGAACGGGCTGTTCGGCGCGGGTGGCGGTATGTTCATAATCCCGCTGTACACGCGCTGGGTCAAGCTCGAACAGCGGCGCGCTTACGCCAGTTCCGTCGCCGCCGTGCTGCCCATATGCGCGGTATCCGCCGCCGTGTACCTTTTGCGCGGGGGCACGGCGTTTCGGGACGCCCTGCCATATATGGTTTGGGAGTCAAAAGCAAGAGACGCGTGGCAACAGCG
>JAITJC010000085.1 GCA_031279125.1 Oscillospiraceae bacterium | reverse complement strand
AGTGTTTTTGTCTGTCGGCCGTTCCGTATTTCAAGTCGCTTTGGATGTTGCATCCCGATTGTCCGGCAGATTGCCACCCACGCTCTTGCTTCCCAATGTCGCGTAGCTGAGTAGTAACGGGCGGGGCGATGCTCGCGGTGACGCTGGCGTTTGCTTTTGACAAACGCGTACGAAGCGCGAAATAACGGCACCGCGGGGCGCTGCGGAGCGATTACAGCAGGGAGTGCACAAGCGTCTGCGTGAACTCGTGCTGAGGGTCCTCGAGGATCCGGTCGGTAAGCCCGTGCTCGGCAATCCTGCCGTCGAGCATGACGATGCTGCGGTCGGCGAGCATACGTATGACGGCCAGGTCGTGGCTGACGACGATCATGGCGATGCCCAGCGTCTTTTGAAGCCCGCGTATCAGGTCGAGAACCCTCGCTTGGACGGACAGATCCAGCCCCGTTGTCACCTCGTCCAACAGTAAAATCGGGGGGTTGCCGGCTATCGCCTTCGATATCTGCACGCGCTGCTGCATCCCGCCGGAAAACTGCTTCGGGGGCTCTTTCACGCGACCGAGCGGTATTTCCATATGCCCCAGAAGTTCGCGCGTGCGCCCGCGCATATCGGACACCCGGCGGTTGCCCGCCGCGATCATTTTTTGGGCGATGTTCCCCCCGCTGGAGAAGCTCATCAGCAGACCCATGGCGGGGTTTTGGTACACCATGCCTATGAGCTTGTTCCGGATCGCCTGCTGCCGCTGGCCGGACGCCGTCAGAATATCGGCCTCCCCGTTTTCGTAGCAGCTCATATAGGCGCTCCCGGATGTCGCCGGGCGCGCGAAGTACAGCGCTTGCAGAAGCGTGCTCTTGCCCGAGCCGGATTCCCCGACAACGCCGAGTATTTCCGACGGGTATACCTCAAACGACACGTCCCGCACCGCCCAGACCGACCTGCATCGCGGACAGCGGTTCTTCTCCAAAGGGTTGTCCGGGTCGCCGCAGTACGGGCAGCCGTCCCCGTATCGGACCGTCAGTCCGTCAACCTTCAGAATCTGCCGCAACGGAAACCCCCCTTTCGCCATTCGCCCTGTCGGCGTTCTTTTTGCAGAAGCCGGAGTCGGAGCATTGGAAATACCGCTCCCCTGTCCCCGAATCGAATATTTCATCAAAGAATACGCCCTCCGCGCCGCAGACCCGGCACCGCCGCCCTTTTACGTATTCGACGGCGAACGGGTAGTCCTCAAAGTCCAGCGGCTTCACGCTCGTGTGCGGCGGCACGGCGTAGATCATCTTCTCGCGCCCCGCCCCGAACAGATACAGGCAATCCGCGTCGTCCAGCGCCATTGTGTCATATCGCGGTATGGGGCTCGGCGCCATCACGTACCGTCCGTCCGTCATAACGGGATAGTCCGCGCCCAGCGTGATTTTGTCGTAGAGCGTTATCTGCTCGTACAGCGCGAGCCACGCGGCGCTGTAGTCCATATCCGCGTGGAGCTTCCGGGCGTTTATCAGACTGCGCTCCACAAATCTCAAAGGCTCCGGGTTCGGCACCTGCAGTACAAGCGTCTGCCCCTCGCGCAGTTTTTCCTCCGGTATCCTGTGGCGGGTCTGGATTATTGTCGCCTCCTCAGAGTCCGTTGTGAGCTTTGCCCCCGTACACGTGTTTACGAATTTCTTGATGCTGACCGCGTTTACGCTGTCGTCGCTGCCTTGGTCTATAACTTTGAGCACATCGTCCGGCCCGATGATCGAGAGCGTGATCTGTATCCCGCCCGTGCCCCAGCCGCGCCCTATGGGCAGTTCCCTGGAACCGAACGGGATCTGGCAGCCGGGTATCGCGATGGCTTTTAATATCGCGCGCCGTATCTCGCGCTTGGAGCCTTCGTCCAGAAACGCGAAGTTGTATTTATTCCGCGCCGTCATTGCCGGTCTCCTTTTCCTTGTGATTTCCGCCGCGCCTCGTCGCGCGCACGTTGTCGAGCTTGGACTGGAACGTGACGTAATGCGGCAGTTTCAGGTGCGATATGAAGCCGGACATCTCCAGTCCCTCCCCGTGCAGGAGCACAAATTCCTCGTCGTTCGGCGGGGCGTCGCCGGGGTGGTTCAGGGCGCAGTCCAGTATCGACATCGCTATCGCCTTCGTCTCCGCTTTGCCGAACGCGAGGCCGTATCCTATTTCGGCGCCGAGCTCATCGAATTCCTCATCCCGGCTGCTCGTATGGCTCGATACGAACGCTTCTACCTCCGTGAACATAATCTCGCCGAGTACAATGCTCTCGTTCCCGTCCGACGGATACGGGATCTCGACCTCTACGTATCCCGCGCGCAGTTCCCCGATTGTGGGGTGGGCGGAGAAGCCGTAGCCGCGCAGTCCCGCGTACGCGACGCCGCATACAAAGCCCGTATCCGCCCGGAACAGCGTTTGCAGACGCGCGCTGCGCGACGCGGGCAGGATGAGCTTATCCCTCGTTATGTCGTCCGGCTCCGCGTCGTCCGGCGGAGAGGGCTTGATTATGCCCTCCGCTTTCAGCAAATCGGATACGCGGCCCGCCCTCATGTCAGGCTCGGCGGCTGTTTGATCCGCGCCCGCGATAATGCGCGTCCGCGCGGACGCGAGCTCTTCCTCGCGCTCGTCCGCGAGCCCGAAGTCCAGCAGTCTGTGGGTGTAATCGAAAGACGCGCCGAGCATCTGCCCCGACGGTATGTCCTTAAACGCCGAGGATATGCGCCGCGCAAGCCTCATATCCCGGCAGTCGATGACGCGCGAGGTGTGCGAGCGCGGCAGCGTGGAGCGGTACGCCCTCATCAGGAACACGGCTTCCTCCGGGCTTCCCTCACTTTGCTTGAGCGCGAGCGCCGCGTACTCGGGCGCGTACAGCCCGGACTCGCACATCACGCGGTCGAGCAATTGCCGCATACGCGCCGTCAGCGTATCTGGCTCAACGCGCCCCGCGCCGCCGCTCCGCGAGAGCGTCAGCAACTCTATCGAGGCGGCAATGGCGGCCTCCCCGCCCTTTACGGCGACATAAGCCATCAGAGCGCCTCCCGCCGGACGCGCCTCGGCGCGGCGAGTATCTCACCGCGCGGCGTGACGAACAGCATTTCAAAGCCCATTGGGTATTCCGCGTCGAGCGCCGAGGCCTCGCGCAGATATTCCGCCACGCATTCGGACGCGCCGAATACAATCGAGCCGGCTATCCCCGGCCCCTCCGCCGTTATCCGCGCCGCGCCGCGAAGCTCCGGCACGCAAATTATAACGGTGGCGCCCTTCTGCGGATCGGGCAGGCTCCCCCGGTTCACCTTTGACAGCATCCCGCGCCCGTCCGCGCCCCGCAGGATCACAAAGTCCGCCTTGTCCGCCCCGGCGGGCTTTGCGTTCGTCGTTTCGCGTATCCCGGCGTCAAGTTCTCCGTCGTTGTGGACATACAGCGACACGGCGTTGTCCGCCAGCGTGAAGGCCAACAGCTTAACCGCCGAGCTTTCCTCTCCGCCGAGGGCGCGCTCCGGCAGTCGGGTCTCTCGGAACGGACGCGCGAAAGCGTTCATTACGGCCTTGAAGGTCTCTTGCGCGATAATTGCCTTTTCGTAATCCATATCCGTTTCTCATTCCTCCATAATACTGAAATCCACTTTCGTGGACATCGCGAGGCGCGCCTCAAGCGCGCGCGCCTCCGCGGTTTTCGCCGACATGATGCCGAGCGCCGCCGTTATCTCCCCGGTTTCGGGAACTCCGGCGTTCAGCGCCGCGTCAATTACCGCCATCGCGCGCACCTTGTCCAAATCGTCTCCGAGGCACGCGGCGAAGCCCCGCGTATCGCCGAGTTTGACATAGCACTCGCAGGCGAGCGCCTCGGCGGCGTAAAACAGGGCGCCCCCGGCACTCTCCCTGAATTTCAGCATGACCAGCACCGTATGCGGTCCGGTGAGCGCCGAGACGTCGTGGTTCGCCTCGATTTTTCCCGCGAGCGCGAGGACATCTTCCCTTCCGGCAAAGCTCAACGCGCCGGATATATCCCGCTTTTTCATACGCGAACATCCCCTTTACACATAATTCAGCGTCGAGCTGACGACGCCGTTCGTAATTGCCGCCGTCACCCGTGCCATCGGCCCGGACGCATCCACGACCAACAGGTCTGCGGCCTTTCCGGCGGCGACGGAGCCTATCCGCGCCCCGATGCCGACGGCCTCCGCCGGGGCGAGCGTCGCAAGCCTTGCCGTTTCATGCAACGGCAGACCGAACTCCGTATGCAGCTTGAATACGGCCTGCAGCATTGACGGGGGGTAGTAGTCCGAGCAGATACAGCTTATGCAACCGTCCAGCACCCCGTCTGTCGCCGACATATTGCCCGAATGGGAATACCCCAGCATGATGTTCGGCGCGCCGCCGAGCGTCGCCATGCCCTTCGAGCGCGCGTACCGGGCGACATCGGTCTCGACGGGGAATTCGCTGACTGAGGCGCCGAGTCCGTCGCGCACGAAATCTATTTTTTCCGCGCAATCGTCGTCGTGCGACGATACGGGTATTCCCCGCCCTCGCGCGTCCCGCGCCGCCTGTACAAGCGCCTCCCGCGAGAGTTTCGGCGCGGCGCGGCGCTGTTCTACGCGCTCGGCGAACTGCTCTGCCGACAAGTTCCGTTCGGCGTACTGTCTGAACCGCTCTACATCGCGGTACTGCCCCTGCCCGGGAGTGTGGTCCATAAACGAAACGAGGGATACGCCGCCGGAGTCCATCAGTTCCGTCAGTACGGGCAGACCGTCCGTGCCGCCAATCTCAAAGCGGACGTGCAGACGGTGGCGGATTAAGCCGCGCCGCCGCCCGGCGGCGATCACGCCGTCGGCGAGACGCCTGAAGCAGTCCGCGTCGCGCGTCGCTTTCCCGTACCTGACATCGCCGCCTTGCGGGGAGATCAGGCGGAACAGTGTCAGCGAGTGAAACATCGTCGTTATGCCTTGGTTTATAAGCTGTTTCTCCTGTTCGCGCAGGGCGAAATCAATATCCATCAGGCAGCCGGGGCGCGGCTCCGCCACCTGCTCGATATGGTCGGAGTGAATATCGATCATGCCGGGCATAAGGTAAGCGCCCCGCGCGTCGATTGTCTCGCCGCGCGGGGCGAGCGACTGGCAGTCCACGCCGCTTATAACGCCGTCCTCGACGGTCACGCGGGAGTTTTTGATGATTTGATCCGGCAGTATTACGTTCGCGCGGATAATGTCGAGCTTCATATTAAAGGGCTCCCTCTTTGTTGTTATCGGAATTTTCTTTTCAGCCGGTTGGAGAACAGCTCAACGGCATAGGCGAACACCGCGACTATTATGACAGCCGTCATGCCCTCGCCGTAGCGGTACGCCCGGAAATATGCCGACAGCGTATAGCCGATGCCTCTCGTCCAGGGATTCGATGCCGGAGCCTTTGCCGGCGATGATCAGCGAATAGTATCCGGAAGTACCGTTGTTGGCCTGCACCGCGAAGCACTCCGCGCCCGAACGCTCCGCAGCGTGGACGTAGGAGAACGGTCCGAAGCTTGCGATCTGGGCGGCGCCGGTACGCATCGCCTCCACCACCGCGGAATAGTCGTCGCCGTGATATTCCTCCACGGGGATCCCGAGGTATTCGGACAACGCCTTGTCGAAGACATTATCCTTTTGTCCTTACACTTTCAGCTTCCGTTTGATAAACGTCGTCAGCAGCTCTATCATGAGCGCGAACGCGAACACGATGACGACGGCGAGCCCCGCCCTGCCGTATTTGTAGCCGTTCATCGCCGCCGTCATCGTATAGCCGATGCCCCCGGCGCCGACCATTCCGAGTATCGCCGCCTCGACGTAATTCGTCTCGAAGCGGAGCGCCGTCCACGCGATGATGCCGGAGAGCGACGCGGGCAGCGCCGCGCCGAAGAACACCTGCAGCCGCCCCGCGCCCGTGGAGCGCACGGCCTCTATCGTCTCTTCCGGCACCTCCTCGAATATCTGCGCGAACACCTTTCCGAAAAAGGCCGCGCAGTGGAACAGCAGCCCGACGACCCCCGCCGCCATTCCGAAGCCCATCGACGCGAGCACAAGCAGCACCCAGACGGCAGTCGGCACCGCGCGTATGAACGCGAACGCGCCCTTCAGGACTCCCGCCAGCGGCTTCCACGGCGTTATATTCCTCGCCGCCAGCGCCCCGAGGACAAGGCCTGTCAGCAGACCGTATATGAGCGAGAGCACGGAGACCGCCACCGTCTCCGCCATCGCCGCGACGGTCAGCGAGAATTTTTCCGCCGAAAAGCGCGTCATTTCGCGAAAGACCCGCCCGAGCTTCGGCGTGCGCTCCACGATTTTGCCCCAGTCCAGCTTCAACAGCGCAAGCGACAGCGCGGCAAGAAGCGCCGAGAAGACGACGAAAAGCTTAGTCGGCAGATTGCGGCGCGCGTCCGCCACGGGAATCCTCCCTCCGCGCGGGGCGACGGCCGTGCCGCGCCGGGGTTCGTACGCGCCCGCTTCCACGGCGCCTTCTGTTTTGTCCACGGTTTTTCCTCCTGCGGTTGATTTTCGATTTTTCCGTGGCGTAAGTATAACAGCGGAGTGTTAAGTCTGTAATCGCGCCGCCGTAAAATATGTGTTAAATGTGCGAGCGCGGCATTTCGCGGTATATGCAGTTGAAAAACCGGTGCGCACACGTTATACTGTACGATATAATCTGTAAAGGCGCGGGAGCGCGCGAAATCCGGAATATGAAAGGAACGGTCGTAAAATGCAAAATCTACAGGGTAAAACAGCGTTTGTCACCGGCGGCGCGAGCGGGATAGGGCTCGGCATCGCCAAGGCTTTGGGGCGCGCGGGCGCGAAGGTCGTCGTCGCGGATGTGCGCCGGAATCTCGTCGATGAGACGGTCAAGTGGTTCGAGGGGGAGGGCTATCCCGTCCTCGGGATTTGCCTCGACGTGACCGACCGCGAGGCTTACGCCGCCGCCGCGGACGAGGTGGAGCGCGTGTTCGGGAAGCTCCACGTCCTCGTGAACAACGCGGGCGTGGAGGTCGGCTCCGCCAAGCTATGGGACTTCACGTACCGCGACATCGACTTCATAACGGGGGTGAACTTTCTCGGGATACTCAACGGCATTAAGACAATCGTGCCGCGCATCCTGGCGCACGGAGAGGAGGGGCACGTGGTTTCCACCGCCTCCATGTCCGGGGTGTCCGTCGTGCCGGGCGCGGGGCTTTACTGCGCCACGAAGGGCGGCGTGATCTCTATGATGGAGACGCTGGCGTCCGATTTGCAGGGCACGAAGGTCGGCGCGTCCGCGTTCTGCCCCGGTCCCGTGCAGACGAATTTCGCCGCGAATTCCACGCAGGTGCGCCCGGAGGGGATGAAAAACGACGGCGCGCCCGCGTCCCCTCCGCCCCCTCCGCCCCCGCCGCCGGAGCCTCCGACGGGGGATCCGCGCACGGCGGGGTTCGTCGCGCCCCCGATGCCGGACTTTTCAAAGGCGCTCATATCCCCGGAGGAAGCCGGGGAGCGCGTCGCGCGCGGCATACTCCGGGGCGATCTGTACATAATGACGCACCCGGAATTCAAGGGCAGCGTCAAGACGAAGAGCGAGGCGATGCTCCGCAGCTTCCCCGACGAGCCGCTTGACCCGGAGCGCGTGAATATTTTCGAAAACTTCTTCACGTTCCTGACGAAAAACCCGATCTATGATGCGCAGACGACGCCCGGCGCGCTCGACAGATCCTGAAACGTCCCGCAAGCATATAAATAAACCGCCGCCTACCTCCACACAAGCCAAATAAACACATACCCCACCAGCACCGCCGTCAGAGTGAACGGCACGCCGATTTTCATAAAGTCCCGAATTCGCACCTCATATCCCTTGCGCCGCAGGATGCCAATCGCGGTGATATTCGCCGACGCGCCTATGGGCGTCAGGTTTCCGCCGAGCGTCGCGCCGGTGAGCAATCCGAAATACAAGAGCGTCGGGTCCATTCCGAGTCCTTTTGATATCACCGTCACGACGGGCAGCATCGTCGCCACGTACGGGATGTTGTCGATGAACGCGGAGAACAGCACGGAGCCGAATACAAGCAGGGTGTAAATGGCGAAAACGCTCCCGGCGGAGAGCTTCACGAAAGCGTCGCCGATGGCGTCTATGACCCCCGCCTCCGTGATGCCGGCGATGACGACGAACAGCCCGGCGAGCAGCAGCAGCGTCACCCAGTCGATCTCCCGCAGGATCTGCCCGAGCGCTCCGGCACCGCGCTTGCTGACGGCGCGCGCCGTCCCTGTGAGCCCGAGCGCCATACATATGAAGCCGTTGGTAAGCCCAGGCTTGCCCGGTATGAACGACGCGCAGATGAGCAGCACGACGATCCCCGCGAGCAGGGCGGACGGGAAATAGTCCGACACCGCGGCGGGCGTCTGGCGCGGGACGCTCTCGCGGCGATTTCTGAATATCATATAAAGCACGGGCACCGTCGCGAGCGCGCCGAACTCCACCGCCCAGAAGATGCCCGGTCTGCCCCGGAACGCGAAGAAATCGAGGAAATCGAGTTTCGCGTACCCCCCCAGCAGGATGGACGTCGTGTCGCCGACGAGCGTCGCCGCGCCTTGCAGGTTAGAGGACACGGCTATTGATATCAGCACGGGCACGGGCGGGATTTTCAGCTTCTCGGAGATCGCAAGACCCACGGGCGCGACGATCAGCAGCGTCGCCACGTTGTCCACAAACGCCGATATTACGCCCGCGAACAGCGCGAGCGCGACCACCGCCCAGCAGACATTCCGCGTCCGCGCGAGCAGGATGTCGGCTATGCGTTGCGGCATGTTCGATTCGATGAAAAGCGAGACGGCGGCCATCGTCCCGGCGAGCATGAGGATGATGTTGAAATCTATCGCGGGCAGGATTTTACCCGGCGGCAGAATCCCCAACGCGATGTACAGCGCCGCCGAGGCGAGCGCGACGATATGGCGGTACTCGGACAAGGCGAGCATGAGCGCATAGGTGAGCAGGAAAATCGTAAGAGCGGGTACCAATTGAGACTTCCTTTCGCGTTACGTCAGAATCTGTGTTCACAGCCGTTCACCAACCGCCTTCCGGCGAATTTTCCCCAATACAGCTCGGGCGGCGCCTCCGTCCGGCCACCCGAACTCCCGGAGGTCGATCCTGCCGTCCTCCCCGAACATTATCCCCTCGAGCTCCAACAGGCGGCGCTGCGCCCCTTCCCCGCCGAAAACGAAGCCGGGGGCCGTCCCGCCGAGCCTGTTCACGACGCGGTGGCAGGGTATACCTCCCGGATCGGGGTTGACGTGCAGCGCGTAACCCACGACGCGCGACAGGCGCGGATTCCCCGCGAGCGCGGCTATCCGCCCGTACGTCGAGACGCTCCCCCGCGGGATTTGCTTCACGATGCCGTAAATCCGCTCGTATGAATTCATCGGCCGCGCGCGCTACGAATACGTCGGCAGAGTGTAGCCCGCGTCCACGATGGCTTTTCTGATGACCGAAATCGTGACAATGTCCGTGTCGTACTCCACGGTGGCGACGCATTCGTCGAGATCCACGTACACGCTTTTCATTCCGGGCAGAGCCTTAAGGGCGCTCGTGATCGTCTTGACGCATTTCTTACAGAACATTCCGTTGATGTTTATGACTTCTTTTTTCATTGTGATTCTCAGTTCCTTTCGGCAGATGATTGCGGATATTTTGTCATAATCCAGGGGGGATGGCACGCTTGTCCGCACGTCCGCCCCGTAGATTTCGGTATTATATCATAAAGCGGCGTGCGGCGCAATCACAATTTCACAGTTTCGACGAAAACTTCATCGGAAAGCTCCGCGCCCGTGTAATACGCCTTTATTATATCGCGCCAGCCCGCGCCGCTTTTCGCCATGGCGTTGGCCCCGTACTGACTCATGCCGACGCCGTGACCATGGCCCGCCGTCGTAAACACCACGTCCGCGCCGCCGTCTCCGGAAGCGTCTACGCGCACCGAGACGGCCGTGGAGCGCAGCCCGAACAGCGCGCGCAGTTTCGCGCCCGTCACCGGGACGCCGCCTATTTTCAGCGTCGCGACGCGCCCCGCCCTGTCCTCGGTCACATCCGTTATCCACGTCCCGGCGTCGTGCCCGAACACGGCGTCCGGCAGAGCCGCCGTCGCCGTCGCCTTGAAATCTTCCGGCGACACGGTCACCGTCGAAATAAGCCCCGGCACGTCCTCCTCCGTTTCGGGACTCGGCACGCTGACGAGGTAAGGCCGCGCGCCGAGCCAGACATCCTCCGCGTTCTCTGTACTGCCGTAGGACGAGGAATGGAACGCCGCGAGTATGGGCTCCGAGCCGTACGTTATGTAAACTCCGTCCGTGGAGGCGACGGCGGAGCGGATTTTTGAGATGTTGGCGTCATAGTCTCCGCCCCAGCCCTCGCGCAGGGACACGTCGGACGCGAAGGCGGCGCAGCAGCCGGGGTCAGAGCAGACGTCCGCCTCCGGGTGAGAGCCCGGCGCGGACACAAAAACGCCGTACAGCGCGTAAGTGCGCGCGGCGGTCGCCTGCGCGCGCAGCGCCTCCGGCTCAAAGGATGCCGGCATTTCCCCCGCGACGACACCGACGAGGTACTCGAACATGCTCAGCTCCCGGGCCTCGTCCCCGAACTTCACGCGGACCACAGCGCGCGAGTCGCCCTCCCCCGCGAAAGGGAGAACCCCGCCCTCGCCGGAGGGCGGTTCGGGATAGGACGGCGCCGCGGCGGAGGGCGCGGGCGCGGGCGCGGCCTCCTGAGGGGAGGCGCCTTTCATCGGGAATACGAGCGCCGATACGCTTGACAGCGCCGCGGCGAACACGCCGAGCGCAAGGGAAATAAGCGCGAGCTTTTTCATTTGTTGACTTCTCCGCCTCCGTTGGTGTATTATTGACCCGCTCGGAAACTCCCGGTCGCCCGAGGATAAATCTCGCGGGGTTTTTCTCGCCTGAAACTGCGGCGCTTCGCGCCGGACATATGATAATTCTATTTTGAACGGTTGGTGTTTATGCGAAAATATGCCATCGTTTCCGGTCTGCTCGCGGCGGGCGCGGGGACAGCCGGCTTTTTACTGCGCCGAAGCGAGCTGATACGGGGCTTTGAGCCCGATACCGGTCTGCCCGCGTCGGGTGCCGTCTCCACGGCGGCGCTCATCGCCTACACGGTTTTCATACTCGCCGCGGCGGCGGCGGCCTCCGCCGCCGTGAAAACGCGCTTCAAGGCAAAGAATACATATAAAGAAGCGTTCGCCCCGTCGGGGAAACATCTGATATTCACCGCCGCGGTCTGCGCGGCGGCGCTTGTGTCCGGCGCGCTGCTCTATATCGAATCGCAAGGCTCGGAGGAACTCCGCGTCCAAACCGCGCTGGCGGCGCTCACGGCGGTTTCCGGCATAGCCCTGTTCGGACTCGCGGCGGACTCCCTCTCAGAGAGGGAATCCAAGCTGTCGTTCGTCTGCGCCGTCGTGCCGGAGATTTTTTTCACGCTCTGGCTGCTGTTGCTGTACCGGAGCAACCAGACAAACCCCGTGCGGATCGAATATGCGTTCCAAGCGCTTGCCGCAGCGTCGGCGGCGCTCGCGTCGTACTTCACGGCGTCGTTCGTCTACGGAAGGTCCTCGCCCGTCCGCGCTGTGTTCTTCCATATCGCGGCGGTGTACTTCCTCGGGACGGCGGCGGCGGACGGCGCCGCCCTGTCCCAAAAGATCGTGTTCATCGCGTTCTCCGCGTACTTCGCCGTGAATCTCGGCCGGATCGTCGGGGGGCTGGAGGCTGTCTCGCCCCGGCATCTGCAAGGCTCCGTCGAAAAAACGACGTAATTCACCCGCCGCGCGCGTTAAAGTCCGCGCTCAAAAGCTCCGATAAAACAAAACAGCTGAGGCTTGAATCGGAGGCTGTTTTCACAATGACAAGAGGCGTATATATCTCCGGCGCGGGCATGTTGCTCCAGCGTCGCGCCATGGAGGTCGTCACGAACAACATCACAAACGCCGACACTACGGGCTACAAGAAGGAATATCTCACCGCGCACACGTTTGACGCGGAACTGCTCCGCCGCGTCAATGACAACGCGGAGACGGAAAGCGTCGCGCGGAGCGGCGGGATGCCCCCGCGCGTCGGGGATCTCAATTTCGGTTCCCAGATAGACAGATTGTATTACGACTTCGCCTCCGGCGGGTTTGAGGAAACGGGGCGCGGCACCGACCTCGCCGTACAGGGGGAGGGGTTTTTCGTGCTCGACACGCCGGCGGGCGAGCGTTACACGCGCTCCGGCGCGTTCCTCGTTGACCGCGACGGCTATTTGATCGACGCCGGGGGCAGCTACGTCCTCGGCCGGGACGGCAGGATATACACGGGCGGGAACGAATTTTCCGTCGGGCAGGACGGCACGGTGACGCTCGCGAACGGCGCCGTCGCCGGGACGCTGCGCCTGGCGGAGTTCGCCGACAGGCAGACGCTCCGCAAGCAGGGCGGCAACCTCTTTGAGGCGCTCGCGCCCCCGGATGACGGCGCGGGGCGGAGTGTCATACGCGCGGGATACCTTGAAAACTCGAACGTGGACATATCCCGCGAGATGGCGGAGCTGATAACGGTCTATCGCGTGTATGAGACGAACCAGAAAATGCTCACGATGAACGACGAGATCAACGGCAAGGCCGCAAGTCTCGGCGCGCTCAGATAAAAAAAGGGGGGGAAGCCATGTTTGAAGCCGTATATATGGCGGCGTCCGGTCTCGTCGGCCAGCAGCGTCGCCTTGACGTGATAGCCGACAATGTCGCGAACGTCAACTCCTTGGGGCACAGGGCGAACCGCGCGGACTTCGCGGACGCGCTTTACACGGCGGGGCTGAACCCGTCCTACCCCAGAACGCCGGAGCCGGAGGGGAACCAGAGACACGGGCACGGCGTCACGATAGCGTCCATAACGCGAGAGTCGCGGCAGGGGAGCTTCATCGTCACGGGGAACGAACTCGATTTCGCGATAGACGGCCCGGGCTTCCTTGAAGTGCAAAACGGCGCGGGCGCATATTTTTACAGGCGCGGCGGCAGTTTTTACATATCCGAGGAGCCCGCCGCGGGGGAGCGCGGCATCGTCGATTCCGACGGATACTTTCTCACGGGGGAGTACGGTACGCCGGTAATGGTCCCGGACGGGGCGGAGGGCATATCGGTCTCCTCCGGCGGCGCGCTGGAATTCAAGCTGACGGACGGCTCCGCCGTCACGGGGGATACACTGCCCGTATACACGTTTGTGAACGAAATGGGGTTGGACTCCGCCGGTGCGGACAGATATGTCCGCACGGACATTTCCGGGGAAATGACGCGCGCGCTCGACTCCGGCGTCATTTCCGGCAGCGTCGAAAGCTCAAACGTCGATCTCGCGAAAGAAATGACAAATATGATACGCGCCCAGCGCGCGTTTTCCTTGGCCGCCCGCGCCCTGACGACGGCGGACGATATGGAGGGGCTCGCCAACGCGCTGAGGAAGTAGGGACGGCCGTTCCGACCGCCCTCCGTTTTTATCGTGTTTTGCCCTGCGGCTGACGCCGCAGGGCGCGAGGACGAGGACTCCGGCGATGAAACACGCTGTGGATAGATCTGTGGAAAATGTGTATAACTTTCTGTTGAATAATCCTCGTCCCGCTGAAAAAGTCTTTTCGGGTGAAAGTCCGGGAAGCGTGTGTTTTCTGCGAAAAATAAAGGGATCCGGGGTGTCCGCCCGACGGGGCGCGGCGATTTTTCACGGCGATTTTTGAAGAAAAAAGCGGCAATACACCTTGCGCCGCAACACATATACAATATGTATAACAGGCGCGCCCGGGGGGACAGCGATATTTCCCTTGAAATATCGCTGTCCCCCTGATATAATAGCCGGGCAAGGTCAACAACTATAAAACGGAGGTATTGAAAGTGGAGAAAATGGAAGTCAGGACAGTGGAATTCGGCGAAGGCAAGCTTGGGCTCCGGGTCTTTTTCGCGCCTGAGAGCGGCTTTTCCGTCGCGTCCGTGATCGTCTACGGCAAGGAAAAGTGTATGCTGATAGACACGCAGTGGACGCGCTCCAACGCCTATCGCGTCTGCGCCGAAATCTGTGAGCTCGGCCGCGATCTCGAAACAATCTTCGTCACGCACTCGCACCCCGACCACTATTTCGGCACGGCGTACATAGCGGAGCAGTTCCCCGGCGTGAAATGCTACGCCCCCAAGCAGACGGCGGAATTCTACAACACCCAGTTCGATGAGAAAATTGCCCACTGGACGGAAGTGATCGGCCGCCACAACGTGTGTCTCAAAAAGACGGACATCATACCCCTGCCCGCTGAAAACAAGCTGTACATCGAGGGCGAGGAGGTCGTAATCTACCCCGAGCAGATGGGCGACGTGAAATACAATTCCCTCGTGTGGATCCCGTCGATAAAGACCATCTACGGCTCGGACATCCTGTTCAACGAGTCCCACCCTTTCACCTGCGAGGTCTCCAAGGCGGAGCGCGTGAAGTGGATGGAGGATCTCGATCTCATCGAATCCCTGAAGCCGGAGGTCATTATCCCCGGTCACGCCAAGAACGGAATGCCGTTCGACTCCTCCTGCATCAGGTTCATGCGCGCCTATCTCACGGCGACGGAGGAGGAGCTCGCCGTGACGAAGACGGCGGGGGAGTTCTTCCTCGCCATGTGCAAGCGCTTCCCATCCTCGAACCTCGTCATGCTCTCAAACGAGATGAACGCGTCCGTTTTCAAGGGCGGGCGCGACTGGGACTGGCGCGAGGAAGGCGACAAGATAGAAGACTGAATGCCGCGTGACTGCCGCGCCGACATTCTCGGGGTGTCTTTCGACCGCCTGACGCGCGAGGGTGCGGCGGAGGCGGCGCTTTCGATAATCTCCGCCCGCGGCGCCGCGGGCGGAGACGCCCCGTATATCGTCACGCCGAACCCTGAGATCGTATGGAGCGCAAGGGCGGATCCCGCCCTGCGCAAGGCGATAGCCTCGGCGGCGCTCGTCCTGCCGGACGGGGTCGGGATAACGCTCGCCGCGCGGATACTCAGAATGCCGCCAATGGAGCGCGCGACGGGGATAGATGTCGCCGGGCTCGTGTTCGCGCGGCTTGCCGGCGCGGGCGGGAGCGTATATCTGCTCGGGGCGAGGCCCGGAGTCGCGGAACGCGCGGGGGCGAGGCTCGCGGAGGCGCATCCGGGGCTCGTCATAGCGGGCGCGCGCGACGGATATTTTGAGGACTCCGCCCCCGTACTCGCGGATATCGCCGCCGCCGCGCCGGATTTTCTGCTCATCTGCCTCGGCTCGCCGAAGCAGGAGCTTTGGGCGTATGAAAATCGCGGTCGTATCGGCGCGCGCCTCGCGGCGTGCCTCGGGGGGGCGCTCGACGTGTTCTCCGGGGACGTCAGGCGCGCGCCGCCCGTATTCCGGAAGCTCGGCCTCGAATGGCTGCACAGGCTGCTGAGGGAGCCCCGGCGGGCGCGGCGGATGGCGGCGCTGCCGAAATTTATACTCGCGGCGGCGCGAGAGCGCGTCTCGCGCGGGGGAAGGAAGGGCGGCGGTGTCCGAAATGGGTAAGCTCATTGTCATAGAGGGCATAGACGGCAGCGGGAAATCGACGCAGCTTCGGCTTCTCTCGGAGCGCTTGAAGCGGGACGGCGTCCCGTTTCAAAGCGTGCGCTTCCCGCGCTACTCGCGGGAGCATTCCGCGCTCGCGCGGCTGTATCTCTCCGGTGGGCTGGGGGACAGCCCCGGCGGCGTTAACGCCTACGCGGCGTCGTCCTTTTTCGCGGCGGATCGCTTCGTCTCGTACAAAACGGAGCCTTGGGGCACGTATTACGACGGCGGGGGGATCGTTTTCGCCGACCGCTACACAACGTCCAACGCCATACACCAAGGCGTGAAGCTCCCGGCGCGCGAGAGGGCGGATTTCTTCCGCTGGCTGTACGATTACGAATTTCGGCTTCTCGGTCTGCCCGCGCCGTCGGCGGTTTTCCATCTCGCGCTGCCCGCGGCCCTCGCGCGGGAGCGGATAAGCTCGCGCGGGGAGGGGATGGACATTCACGAGCGGGACGGGGCTTACCTCGCGGAGTGCGCGGAATGCGCCGGGGCGGCGGCGGAGGTACTCGGCTGGACGGCGGCGGACGCCTCGCGCGGCGAAGCGGACGTTCACGCGGAGCTTTGCGAGGCTGTAAGGAGACTTGTCGGATGATCGCGGCGGCGGAGGAAAAGAAAGAGCTGAGGCGGGCGCTCGCGGCGGCGTCGGGGGCGCTCGGCGGGGATTATATCGCGGCGTCGGACGACGCGATATACGAAAGACTCGCGGCCATGCCGGAATTCCTTTCGGCGGAGAGGATTCTGTTCTATTACAGCGTGAACCGCGAGCCGGACACGCTCCGCGCCGTCGAGCGCGCGCTGCGTCTCGGCAAAACGGTCTGCCTGCCGGAGTCCCTGCCGGGCGGAATAATGAACGCGCGGCGCGTGGGCGGCTTGGGAGAGCTTGTCCCCGCGCGGTACGGCATCCCCGCGCCGCCGGAGGGCGCGGTGCTTGTGAGTCCGGAGGAGCTGGATTTGATAATCGTCCCCGCCGCGGCGTTTGACGGCTCCGGGCGGCGCCTCGGGCGCGGCGGCGGCTATTACGACAGGTACCTCCCGCGCTCCGCCGCCCTCAAAATCGGGCTCTCGCGGGACGCGCTCGTGCTGGACAGCGTCCCGGCGGAGGATTTTGACGCCCGCGTGGACTGCCTTGTCACGGACAAGCGCGTCCTGCGGCGGTTAATTGCGCGAATCCGCGCGGAAGCAGGTGACGGACATTAAAAATGGACGACGATAAGAGAAAAGACGGCGAAGGTCTGAAAAGCGGCGGGGAGAAGTACTACTCGTACAGCTTCGGGGAACGTCCGCCGGGCGGCGAGTCTCGGGAGGATGCCCCGGAGCGGCGGGGGGGCGCGCGTCCCGCGCGCCCCCCCGCCGCGAAACGCGCGCGGGACGGCGATTTCAAGGTCAGTTTCGATTTTGAAAGGGAGTACGAGGACGCGCCCGACGACCGCCCGCTCCGCCTCCGGCGCGAGCGCAGGACGGGTTGTCTCGGGGGCGTCATGCTGACGGTATTCATCATCTGCGTGTCGCTGATCGCGGCGTCCTTGCTGTGGCTTGCGGCGACGGACGTGCTCGGCTTCGGGAACTCCTCCGAGGAGGTTCTGGTGACGGTGCCGTCCGACTTCACGATAGACGGCGTCGCGGATATTCTGGAAGGTGCCGGGCTTATAAAATACAAGTCCGTTTTCAAGCTGTATTCAGGCTTTGCCAACAGCGAGGAGGTCATAGTCCCCGGGACATACGTGCTCCGCATGAATTACGATTACCGCGCGCTTGTGAACGGCATGACGCCGAAGGGGAAGAAGGCCGTCATAGACCTGGTGTTCCCGGAGGGATACACGGCGGCGGAGATATTCCGCAAGCTCGCGGAAAACGGCGTCTGCTCCGAGGAGGACCTGCGGGACGCCGCCGCGAACTACGATTTCGACTACGAGTTCCTCAAAGACCTGCCCCGCGGCGACCGGCGCCGGCTCGAAGGCTATCTGTTCCCGAACACGTACACGTTTTACATCGGGGACTCCGCGCCGCGCGTGATAAAGAAGTTCCTCGACGACTTCAATCTGAAATTCAAGCCGGAGTATTACGACAGGGCGGCGGAGCTCGGCTGTTCCGCGCGGGAGATCCTCATCGTCGCGTCCATCATAGAGCGCGAGGCGGGCGCGGACTCCGACAGGGGGAAAATAGCGTCCGTGATCTACAACAGGCTGAAAAACCCCGACACGCCGCGCCTTGAGATCGACGCCACGATATACTACGCCATAGCGGAAACGGGGGAAGCGTTCTCCACCGCGCTCGAAAGCCCGTACAACACCTACCGCGCGGAGGGGCTCCCGCCGGGACCCATATCGAATCCGGGCGAAGCGTCCGTCAAGGCGGCGCTTTACCCTGAAGACACGCCGTACTATTACTACGCGCTGTCGAACGCGGAGGACAGGCACCACGAGTTTTTCAAAACGTACGAGGAGCACTCCGCGTTCGTGAACAGCGGCGAATACGGGGGATAGCGCAGCGCCGCGTATGGGAAAGGGAGCGTCATTATGATTTCATCCGTCCGTTCGCTCGGCCTTGGGGGGATCCGGGGGTACGAGGTTTCCGTGGAATGCTTCATCTCCGGCGGCCTGCCGGGATTTGACATCGTGGGCCTTCCCGACGCCGCTGTGCGCGAGGCGCGCGATCGCGTTCGCGCCGCGACGAAAAACTGCGGGATCAAATTCCCCGTGTCGCGCATCACCGTGAACCTCGCCCCCGCCGACACGAAAAAGGGCGGCACCGTCTACGACCTGCCCGTCATGCTCTGCATACTCGCGGCGTCCGGGGACATAAAGCCGGTGCCGGGCGACTGCGCGTTTTTCGGGGAGCTGTCCCTGACGGGCGAGCTGCGCCACGTGCCCGGCGCCCTGCCCATGGCGCTCGCCGCCGAGCGCGCGGGGATAAAGCGCCTTTTCCTGCCGGCCGAGTGCGCCGCCGAGGCGGCGTTCGCCTCCGGGGCGGAGGTCTACCCCGCGGCGCACGTCTCTGAAATCCTCGCCCATCTGGACGGCACAAAGCCCATCGAGCCCGCGCCGTCCGCCGTTTTTTCCCCGCGCTCCGCGCACACGCTCGATTTCGCCGAGGTCAAGGGGCAGGAGAACGTCAAGCGCGCGCTGGAGGTCGCCGCCGCGGGCGGGCACAACATCCTGCTCGTCGGTGCCCCCGGCGCCGGAAAGAGTATGCTCGCCAAGCGCATAGTCTCCATACTCCCCGATATGACGCGCGAGGAGACGATAGAAGCCACGGAAATTCACTCCGTCGCGGGACTCACGGGGCGCGACAACCCGGTACTGCGCGAGAGGCCGTTCCGCTCGCCGCACCACACCGTTTCGCCGGCCGCCATGTCCGGCGGGAGCTCCGTGCCGCGCCCCGGCGAAATATCGCTCGCGCACAACGGGGTGCTGTTTCTGGACGAATTCCCGGAGTTTCACCGCGACGTGCTGGAGGCCCTGCGCCAGCCGCTGGAGGACGGGAGCATAACTATCTCCCGCGCGGCAAGCTCCGTCACATACCCCTGCCGATTTATGCTCGTCTGCGCGATGAACCCCTGCCGCTGCGGTTGGTACGGCCACCCCTCCGGGCGATGCGTCTGCACGGAAAAATCCGTCGCGTCCTACCGCGAGCGCATTTCGGGTCCCCTGCTCGACAGGATAGACATGTTCGCGGAAGTCGGTTCCCTGGAATACACGGAGCTGCGCGGACGCGCGGGCAGCGAATCCTCGGCGGCCGTGCGCGCCCGCGTCAACGCCGCGCGCGACATACAGCGCGGGCGCTTCAAGGACTCGGACACCAACTGCAACGCGCGCATGGGCCAGCGGCAGCTTGAAGAGCACTGCTCGCTCACGGAGGAGTGCGACGCGCTCATGAAGCGCGCCTTCGACCGCCTGAACCTCACCGCGCGGAGCTATGACCGCGTGCGCCGCGTCGCGCGCACCATCGCAGACCTCGCCTCTGAGCGCGACATCCTCCCGGCGCATATCGCGGAGGCCGTCCGCTACCGCACGTACGACCTGCGGGGCGGCGGGCAATGAACGAGCTCATTCTGCTGAAGCAGGGCGAAATGACCCTGAAAGGGCAGAACCGCCGCGCGTTCGAGGCGCGGCTGGAACGCGACGTGCGCCGCCGGCTCGCGGAGCTCGGACAGTTCGACGTGCGCTCGGCGCAGTCCGTCATATACGTCTCCTCGGAGGGGGGCGGGGACATGCGGACGGCATTTGACGCTTGCCGCGCCGTGTTCGGCGTGGCGGCGCTCGCTCGCGCCGCGCGGTGCGAGAAGTCGCCCGGCGCGATATTCGAAACGGCGCGGGAATACCTCGGCGCGGCGCTTTGCCGCGCGAAATCCTTCAAGGTCGAGGCCCGACGCGCGGACAAGAGCTTCCCCATGAACTCCATCGAGCTCGCGCGGCACGTCGGCGGGCTGCTTGCGGACGCCTTCCCGGACTGCGCCGTGGACGTACGCAACCCGGAGCTCACTGTCAACATAGAAGTGCGCGAGAGCTTCGCGTTCGTACACGGCGGCGCGGAACGCGGGGCGGGAGGACTGCCGCCCGGCACGGCGGGAAAGGTCGTCTGTCTGCTGTCGGGGGGAATAGACTCCCCCGTGGCGGCGTACCTCGCGGCGCGGCGCGGCGCGGCTTTGATACCGGTGCATTTCATGTCGCCGCCGTACACGTCCGAGCTGTCGCGAAAAAAAACGCTCGACCTCGTGAAAATCCTGTCGCGGTACTGCGGGCGGCTGACGGCGGAGCTCGTCCCGTTCGCGCGTATCCAGGAACTGATCGCCGGGCGCTGCCCGGAGGAATACGGCACGGTGATCGCGCGGCGCTTCATGGCGCGGATAGCCGCGCGCGTAGCCCTCGGCAACGGCGCCTTGGCGCTCGTCACGGGGGAAAACCTCGGCCAGGTGGCGTCCCAGACGCTCGAAGCCCTCGCCTGTGCGGAGGAAGCCTCGCCGATCCCCGTGCTGCGCCCCGTGCTAACGTTCGACAAGCGCGAAATCACGGACTATGCCGTGAAAATCGGCACGTACGAGACCTCGATCCTGCCGTACGAGGATTGCTGCGCGGTATTCACGCCGCGCCGCCCCGCGACGAGGCCGAAGCTCGAAAAAATCAAAGCGGCGGAAAGCGTCCTCGACATAGAAGCCCTGACGGCGGACGCGCTCGCGGGAGCGGAGCGCGTCACGTTCGAATGAACGAACCGGCGCCAAGGCCATCCGGAGCGAGCGGGGCGCTCGTCGCCTTTTGACATTCCCCCAACGCTGTGGTATCCTGTACGCATATTGAAATCACGGAGGCTTGCGGAATGGATACTGTAATACTCGGGCGCACGGGACTGCGCGTGAGCGCCGGCGGACTCGGCGGGGGAGGTTTCTCCCGGCTGGGGATAGACGAGCTGGGCGCGGAACACGCGGCGGGCATTGTCCGCGCGGCTTACGACGGCGGCGTGACGTTCTTTGACACGGCGATGGCATACGGCACGGAGAGCGCCGTGGGGCTCGGGCTGAATGGCGTCCCGAGGGACAAATACGCCGTCAGCACAAAGGTAAGCTGCGGGAAGCCGGACGGGACGTTCATATCCCCGGAAGAGCTTTCGGGTCTGCTCGATGAAAGCCTGCGGCGGCTCGGCACGGACTATGTCGACGTATACCACCTCCACGCCGTCACGGCGGAGGATTACAAGCGTGTGTCGGAAACGCTTGTCCCGGCGCTAATCAAGGCGCGGGAACGGGGGAAAATCCGGTTCCCGGGGATCACGGAGCGGTTTTTCGCGGACACGGCGCACAAGATGCTCCCTATGGCTCTGCGAGACGGTTTCTTCGACGTCGTTATGACGGGATACAACATCCTCAACCCCTCGGCGGCCGCGGCCGTCCTGCCGGCGGCGCGGGAGAAGAACATCGCCGTGCTGTGCATGTTCGCCGTGAGGAACGCCCTGCGCGGCGGGGAGGCGCTGAAAACGGAGATCGGGCGCATAATTTCAGCCGGGCAGGGCGACGCGGAACTGCTGCGGCGCTATGGCGCGCTGGACTTTGTCACAAGCTCCGGCGCGGCGCGGAGCTTGACGGAGGCGGCTTACCGCTTTTGCAGACACACACCGGGGATAACCGTGACGCTCACGGGGACGAAGAACCGCGCGCATCTGCTCGAAAACCTGGCGGCGCTCGATATGCCGCCGCTGCCGGGAGATATACTCGCGCGGCTGGAGGCGCTGTTCGGCGGCGTGGACTGCGTAAGCGGGCAGTGAAGCCGCTGAAAACGCTCATAATCAACGGCTCGCCGAGGGCTCGCGGGGACACGGCGGCGCTGATTGGGGCTTTGCGCTCCGGGCTCGCGGGGGAGGTGTCCGAGCTTCCGGCGTACAGGGCGCGGATAAGCCCGTGCGTGGACTGCCGCTTCTGCCACACCAACGCGCGGTGCGCCATTGACGACGATATGCGGGCGGTATACGCGGACGATTTCGACCGCCTCGTCGTCGCCTCCCCCGTATATTACGGCTCTCTCACGCCGCCCGTCATGGCGCTGGCGAGCCGCCTGCAGATACATCACGCGGCAAAACATTTTCTCGGCGCGCCGATAGAGCTGCGCCCCAAGCGCGGCGCCGTGCTCTTGGCGGGCGGGGGGAAGGGGATCCCGGCAGAGGCGCGGCGCCTGTCGCGCGTCATACTGCGGATACTCGGCGCGGAGCTTCCGGAAGAAAACGTCGCGTCGTCGCTGAATACGGACGAGCTTCCGGCGCGCGGGGACGCGGCGGCGCTCGAAAAGGCGCGCGAGATCGGGGAGAGACTGTAAAACAGCGCGCGCCGTTTCCCCTTGTCCGCCGCGCCGAGCGGTGGTATAATACCCCCGGAAACAGGCTCGGGATACGATAAAAAAATACGGGAGGTTCATTGAGATGATACCGCAATTTGACCCCAAGGAGCTCACGGTCGTCGGCGAAAAGGCTTCGTTTTTTCCGGGCGCCGGCTTGCCCCTGTACGATTTCCCCGTGACGCCGAGCGAGGCGTACAGGGGGCTTTACACGGGGGAACCCATCTGGCAGGTGTCGGGGCTGGAATACACGATGTTCGCCCCGCGCGTGAACCCCGACAATGTCGCGCGCGCGATGGTCGTGGACGGCAGCCCGTTCGAGGGCGCTCCGACGGGCGGGCTCGACATGTTCGGGATAGAGTGGGAATTCATCCCGCAGGTCGGCGGTTCCATCGTCCACCCCGGCAAGCCGCTGTTCACGGACGCGAACGACTGGGAGAAGAAAATCAAGTGGCCCGACGTCGATTCCTGGGATTGGGCGGCAAGCTCCAAACAGAACAGAAACTATCTCGGGGATTTCTACTGGAACCAATGTTGGTTCCAGAACGGCTGGTTCGAGCGGCTGATTTCGTTTATGGATTTCGAGCCCGCGCTTATGGCGCTGTTCGACGAGGACCAGCGGGACGCCGTCAAGGCGCTTTTCGACAGCCTCGCGGACTTGTACATAAATATTTTAGATCACCACTTCCACTACTTCCCGAAAATAAACGAGATGTATATGCACGACGACTGGGGCGCGCAGAAAGAGACGTTCTTCTCCCCGGAACTGTGCGAGGAGATGATAGTGCCCTCGATGAGAAAGGTCACGGATTTCATACACTCCAAAGGGCGCTTCGCGCAGCTGCACAGCTGCGGGCAGATAAAAAAACAGGTTCCGAATATGATAAAGGCCGGCTGGGACGTCTGGAGCGGGCAGGCGATGAACGACAGCCAAGGCATTTATGAGCTGTACGGCGGCAATATCGTGATCGGCGTCGCGCCGGACGCTTTCGACCCCGAATCGCTGTCCGAGGACGAGCAGCGCGAGCGCGCGCGGGATTATGTCCGGCGGTTCTGCAAGCCGGAAAAGCCGTCAATGTTCGGAATGTACTGGACGGCGGAGCGCAACGGCGCGGAGGCTTTGACCCCGGCGTTCCGCGAGGAGCTTTACCGCGCCTCCCGCGAGGCCTACGGTGCCGGCGGTTGACAATGCCGCCCCCGCCGTGGTATACTGCGAGCCGCGAAACTTTCAAAAAAACGTATAAAGGAGCGCTTCCGATGAGAAGAATAAGAACCATCGCCACGCGGGATTTACGCGGTTCCGCGAAGAACGGGGGGTGCGGGGAGTGCCGCACGTCCTGCCAGTCGGCGTGCAAGACGTCCAACGGCGTCGCGAACCAAAAATGTGAGAGCGTCAAGAAATAACCGGAGAAAATGTTGCATCTGTACAAGCTGATGGGCAGAAACATAGCGATAGACGCGGGCAGCGGCTGTATTCACGATGTGGATGATGTCGCGTATGACGCCCTTGAGGCTATGGACGCTTCCGGGGGGAGCGCCGACGCGGAAGCGCTCATCGGCGCTCTGCCGGGGAAATACACGGGCGGCGAGAGCGTCACGCGGGAGGACCTGGAGGAGCTTATAGCGGATATAGAGGCGCTGCGCGCCGAGGGGAAGATGTTCGCGGACGACGGGTTCGGGGAACTCGCCCCCCCGGATGGCGAAGGCACCCCGCGCGTCGTCAAGGCGCTTTGTCTGCACGTTGCGCACACGTGCAATCTCACGTGCGATTACTGCTTCGCGGGGCAGGGCAAATATCACGGCGCGGCGGCGCTGATGAGCGAGGAGACGGCGCGCCGCGCCGTCGATTTTTTGATCGAATCGTCCGGCTCCAGACGCAATCTTGAGGTCGATTTTTTCGGCGGGGAGCCGCTTCTCAACTGGGACGTCGTCAAAAAAACCGTGCTGTACGCGCGGGAGATCGAGGGCGCGCGGGGGAAGAACTTCCGTTTCACGCTCACGACGAACGGCGTCCTGCTCGACGACGAGACGACGGATTTCTGCAACAGGGAAATCTCAACCGTCGTTTTGAGCCTTGACGGCAGGCGCGAAACGCACGACGCGCGCCGCAAAACCCCGTCCGGCGGCGGGAGCTATGATTTGATTGTCCCGAAGCTTTTGAGGTTCGCCGCGCGGCGGCGCGGCGAGTACTGCATAAGGGGTACGTACACGTCGCGAAACCGGGATTTCACGGAGGATATTCTGCACATAGCCGATCTCGGTTTCACGGAGCTCGCGATGGAGCCTGTCGTGTCCGCGCCGGGGGACGCGCTCGGGCTGACGGAGGCCGACCTGCCGGAGCTGTTCCGGCAGTACGAGCTTCTCGCCGCCGAGATGGCGCGCAGGATAAAAAACGGCAACCCGTTCAATTTCTATCACTACACGCTCGATACGGAGAACGGGCCGTGTCTGCGCAAGCGCATAGCGGGCTGCGGTTCCGGCAGCGAATATTTCGCCGTGACGCCGGATGGGGAGCTTTACCCTTGCCACCAGCTCGCCGGGGAGCGGGATTTCGCGGCGGGGGATATCCGAAGCGGCGTCCGGGAGGATTTTTCTTTTCCCCGCGCCGCCGTGAACGCGCGGGATGGGTGCCGCGCGTGCTGGGCGAGGCTCTACTGCTCCGGCGGGTGCGCCGCGAACGCGTATCACTCCACAGGGGAGCTTGGCGGGGTATACGCGCTCGGCTGTGAGCTTTTTAAGAAGCGGCTGGAGTGCGCCGTGTGGCTGAAATGCGTCGCGGAGTGAGGGCGCGAGCAGGGCGGCGATGGACATATGTATATTATACTGCTCGCGGCTGAAATGTCAAAGACCCGGCGGCGCGCCGGGCATACGAAAAACGCGGAGGAAAAAATAAATGCGGGCTGTTTCCGGTTTCATCGTCGAAAAGAGCAAAATCATACTGGCGGTTTTCGTGCTGCTGGCGATAGGCTGTCTGTGGCTGATGACGCGCGTGAACATCAATTCCGATATGACGCGGTATCTGCCGGAGGATTCCGCGGTCAAGCTGGGCATGGACATAATGGAGGACGAGTTCCCTCCGGCGTCCGTCGCCAACCTGATGTTCAAGGGGCTTTCGGAGGAGGAGAAAACGAGCATAGCCGCGGAGCTCGCGGGGTTCGCGAACGTCACGCGCGTGGCGTATGAGCCCGGCGGCGAAAGATACGACAAGGACGGCTGTACGCTGTTCGTGGCGACGTTCGATCTGAAGGGCGGGACGGAGGAGTCCGTCGCCGCCGTGGGCGCGATAGAGGAGCGGTACGCCGGGTATGACCTGACGATAAGCGGCGACGCGGCGGGGAACACCGCCATCAACATCGTCGTAAAAAT
Organism: Oscillospiraceae bacterium; assembly: GCA_031279125.1. Classification (GTDB taxonomy): domain Bacteria; phylum Bacillota; class Clostridia; order Oscillospirales; family Oscillospiraceae; genus JAIRRO01. The sequence continues at coordinate 1,756 of JAITJC010000085.1, read as the reverse complement.
CACGGGGGCGGCCGTCGTCATACTGCTGGTAATCCTGCTCCTCGTGTGCGATTCCTGGGTGACGCCGCTCATATTGCTGGCGCCGATCGCGATAGCCGCCGCGCTGAATATGGGTACGAATATCTTCCTCGGCGAGGTTTCGGATATCACGAACCAGATAGCCGCCATCTTGCAGCTCTGCCTGTCTATGGATTACTCCATCATGCTTCTCGACAGATACAGGCAGGAGAAGGCCGCCGCCCGCGGCGGCTCCGCAGACCCCATCGGGGCGGACGCGCGGCGGGAGGCGATGAAGGCAGCCCTGCGCGGCGCGTTCACCGCCATCGCGGGCAGCTCCGTGACGACGATAGCGGGTATGCTCTCGCTTGTGTTCATGAGCTTCACCATAGGGCGCGACATGGGGATTGTGCTCGCGAAGGGCGTCCTGCTCAGCCTTGTGTGCATATTCACCGCGCTTCCGGCGCTGATACTGATATTCGACGGGCTCATCGAGAAAACGGGCAAGAAGGCCCTGCATATAAGAACGGACGGGATTGCGTCCCTCAGCTTCCGCGCTCGGCGCTTCGTCCCGTTTGTGTTCGCCGCGCTGCTCGCGGTGAGCTTTTTCCTGAAGGGCAGTATCGGCATAACATACACGCTGTCGGCGTATGACGAGATAGGCGATTTGTTCGCGCTCGACAATCAGATCGTCGTGCTGTACGAGAGCCGCGACGAGGGGATAATAGCCCCGCTCGCGGAGAAGTGGGCGGAAAACGAGTCCGCGGGGGAGGTCTCCGGCTATGCTTCGACTCTCGGGCGCGCCCTGACGGCGGAGGAGACCGCCGGGGCGTCCGGAATGGAGCTGCCGCTCGTCACACAGCTTTACGGGCTTTACGCGATATCGCGCGGGGCGACGGAGGACGGGAGGATACCGCAGTACGATTTCATGCGCTTCGTGATCGACGAGGTCGCGGCGGACGAAGCGTACAAGCCTTTCATAACGGAGGAGTTCGCGGCCGCGCTCGACGAGGCCGGGGAAACGCTGGAGGCCGCCAAGCGCCAATTCGTCGGCGAAACATATTCTCGGATTATCATAAGCGCGCGCTTTGAGGAGGAATCCCCCGAGACGTTCGCGTTCCTCGCGGGGCTGGAGAGCGATATGGAGGGGCTTTCCGGGGGGCATTATATCATAGGCGCCTCCGCGATGGCGTATGAGATGAGCCTTGATTTCCCGTCCGAGATGAACTTCATAACAATCCTGTCCGCCGTCGCGATATTCACCGTCGTCGCCGTCGCGTTCCGCTCGCTCTCCGTGCCGCTGATACTCACGTGCGTCGTGCAGTGCGCCGTGTTCATAACGATGGGGCTCGCGTATTTTCAGGGCAGTCCCATGTACTATCTGCCGCTGCTTATCGTCCAGTGTCTGCTGCTCGGGGCGACGGTCGATTACGGCATACTGCTGACCTCTTGCTATATCGAAGCGCGGCGGGGGATGGGCGCGCGCGAGGCGCTGGCGGACGCGCTCAGGCGCTCTATCCACACGATTGCGACCTCATCTCTGCTGCTCGTGATGATCACGGGTATACTCGGCGCCATGCTCGCGGTTTCCGACGGGGCGATCTCCGCAATACTGCTGACGATAGCGAAGGGCGGCGTCTGCGCGGCGGCGCTCACGACGCTCGTATTGCCGGGACTGCTCGCGGCGTTTGACAGGTTCGTCTCGCGGCGGGTCGGGGGCCCCCAAAAATAGGGAGGCGATCGACGTCATCGCCGCGCT
>JAITJC010000066.1 GCA_031279125.1 Oscillospiraceae bacterium | reverse complement strand
TTACGCCGCGCTTGCCGCCGCCGCCGTCGGCGCGCTGTTAGGGCAGGGCATTGAGGAAACAGCGCGCGGACTCGAAAAATATCGTCCCGCCGCGGGCAGGGCGGACGTATTTGAGGCGGGCGGCTTCACGGTGATCGACGACTGCTACAACGCCAATCCGAGTTCCGCGGCGGCGGCTCTGCGCTCGCTCAACGCTCTCCGCGCGCGACGTGTCGCGATACTCGGCGATATGCTTGAACTCGGCGGGGCGGCAAAAGACGCTCACCGCGAAATCGGGGCGCTCGCGGGGGAACTCGGCATCGACTGTCTGATTTGCTGCGGGGAAATGGCTGAGTTCACGTTCAAGGGCTTCATATCGTCGGGCTCGGGGAAGGATGCTTACTTTTTCCCGTTCCGCGAGGCGCTTTTTGAGAAACTGCCGGAGCTGATACGCGGCGGCGACGCAGTCCTCGTTAAAGCGTCGCGCGGCGAGAGGTTTGACGAAGTGGTAGAGCGGCTGCGGCGCCTGCGGGCGTGACAGGTATCGTCAGTCGCCCGTGAACTTGGAAGCGTCGATGAACGCCGTCGCGCCGCCGACAGTGGGGAGCTTACCGTCCCATTTCTGCGTGCGCTGGTATTCCAGATACGCTTCGCCCGATTGCGCGAGCTGCTGCTGTATCGCCTCTATGGCGTAAGCCTCCGCGTCCGCCTGGGCCTTCGTGGCGTAAGCCTCCGCGTCGGCGCGCGCCTTCGTCGCCTCCGCCTGAGCTTTCGCCTGTTCCACCTGTTGCTGCGCCTCGATCGTTATCTTCGCAAGCTCCTGCTCGGCTTTCAGGGCGTCCTGCTGCGCCGTCTGCTTGGCCTCGACCGCGCGGTTGAATTCGTCGGAGAAGTCGAAATTCATAATGTTGAACTCGTCCGTGACGATGTCGTATGTACCGATTTTCTGCGCAATCTCGTCCTTAATCCCCGCCGAGACCGTCTGCCTCTGGGTTATGAGCTCTTCCGCCGAGAAGCGCGCTATCACCGATTTTATCGACTCCTGAATCGCGGGGGAAATGATCCGCGTCTCGTATGACATGCCGACGTTTTTGAACAGCCGCGCCGCGCCCTGCGGGTCTATGTGGTAGTTGATCGCCGCGAGCACGGAAACGTTCTGCAAATCCTTCGACGCCGCCGACGAGTCGGATTCTATCTTCTGCGTCTGCGTGTTCACCTTGGTGACGTTCATTATGAACGGGGCTTTGAAATGAAAGCCCGCGTCCAGGGTGCGCTCCCGCACGGCGCCGAGCACGGAGACTACTCCGACGGTCCCCGACTGCACCGTCACGGTCGAAGCGAAGAATAAAATAGCGACGATGATGACTGCGATTACCGCAACGACGGCGCGGCGAGCGAGCTTTCCGTTCCTGATTTCCATTGGCGTGATACCTCCTTAAATATTGCCGCGGCGATACGCCGGGCGGATATATAGTATCATATTGCGCTCGCGGCGGCAATATTTATACAGAAAACCATCCGCCGAGAGCCGGACGACACCCGGCGCGGCGGAGCCGAGCGACGCGCAGACATAACACACGGCACCGCGCTCGTCTAAGATTTTATGGAACTCGGCGTTCGGCGCGTCGAGTACGCCGAAAGCGGACAGCCCGAGCGCGAGGCCGGCGCCCTCGCGCTTTACATACGCCTCTTTTTTCGCCCATATCTCGGTGAACGCGGCGAGGCGGTGTCCGCCGGGCGGGAACGACGATATATACCCGCGCTCATCCGGGCGGAAAAATCTTTCCGCGATTTTCATAAAATCCCGCCCCTCCGGGGCTTGCTGGACGTCGATGCCGACAGGTTCATCCCCTGAGACGCAGACGGCGTACCGCCCGGAGTGCGATATGTTGAAATGGACGCCGGGGCGTCCGCGAAGTTCCGGCTTGCCGAGCCGCCCCGCCGAAAACTCAAGCCCGCCGGGGTCGACGCCGAGCATCTCCGACAGCGCGAAGCGCGCCAGCAGATCCCCGATCAGAAGCCGCTGTATATCCTCCGCCGCGCGGAGCTGCGCGGCCCTCTCCCGCTTTTCCGGCGACACCCGCGGGAGCAGGCGGCGGAGCTCGCCCTCCGCCATATCGCGGCCGATGAAAACGACGTACGCTTTTATCAACGCGGGCGCTTCATATATTTGCGCAGGACGGTGAGCAGGGTTTCAAGCTCCACGGGCTTCGCGACGTGGGTGTTCATGCCCGACCGGACGGCTTTGTCCATATCTTCTTTGAAGGCGTTCGCCGTCAGCGCGATTATCGGTACCGTCGCGGCGTCCGCCCTCGGCAGGGCGCGGATCGCCTCCGTTGCCTCGTAGCCGTCCATCGTCGGCATCTGCACGTCCATCAGTATGACGTCTATCGAGCCTTCGGCGGAGTCCCGGAACGCCTCGACGGCCGTCACGCCGTCGTCGGCCTCTATGATTTCCGCGCCCGTGTCCTCTATCATGGCGGCGACTATCATCCTGTTTATCTCCACGTCGTCCACGAGGAGTATCCGGCGGCCGGCGAACTTTCCCGCGAGATCCTCGGCCCCGGTTTCGGGTTCCTCCTCGCTCCCGGTTTCCGTCAGCCATATCTCGAAGCTGAATTCGCTGCCGCGCCCGACGGCGCTGTCCACATATATGTCGCCGCCGAGAAGCTGGACTATGCGGCGCGAGATCGCGAGCCCCAGCCCCGTGCCGCCGTATTTTTTAGTGACGCCGCCGCCGCCCTGCTCGAACGGTTTGAATATGGCTTCAAGGTTTTCCGGGGCAATGCCGATGCCCGTGTCGCGCACGATGAATTTGATGAGCGCCCGGCCTCCGCGTCTGTCGAGGCGCTTTATGCCGAAATAGACCTTCCCGCCCTCCGGCGTGAACTTGACGGCGTTGCCGAGCAGGTTTATCAGCACCTGGCGCAGGCGCAGGGGGTCGGAGAGGAACGCGGACGGGCTGAGGTCGTCAAAGTCCGTTTCGAACGCGATCTCCTTTTCCGCGCAGCGCGGGCGGATTATGCCGTCCACCGTCTCCGCGAGCTTCGGGAGCTCCATGAGCTCCTCCGTTATGTCGATTTTGCCCGCCTCGATTTTCGACAGGTCGAGAATGTCGTTCAGCAGACCGAGCAGATGCTGGCTGGACGATTCTATGCGCGCCACGTTCTCGCGTATTTCGCTCAGCTCGGAGGCCTCGATTTGCAGCTCCCCGAGACGGCGGCGGACGATGCTCGTGATCCCGATTATCGCGTTCATCGGCGTGCGTATCTCGTGGCTCATGCGCGCGAGGAACTCGCCCTTGTGCTCGCTCGCCCTGTTGGCCTCCGCGACGGCGCGTTCCAGCTCTATCTGTTTCAGGGAGAGCTCCGTCACGTCGTTTGAGACGATGATGTACCCGATTTTTATGCCCGCGCTGTTCAGCAGGAAGTTGGCGGAGCCCTTGTAGTACCGCCCCGTCGGCTCGTGGTAGTACACCTCCGGCTCGTGCCCCTCGCGCAGGGCGGTCACGGGGCAGTATTTCGAGTTGTTGGGATATATGCTGTGGTCGTAGTACTGCCGCCCGACGACGTCCTCAAGCCGCGAGCGGCTCAGCGCGAGTCCCGGCTCGTTTATGTATATGATGTCGAGCTTCATATCGGTGATGACGAGCGGCCCCGCGACGCTGCCCACGACGCTGTCCGCCATCTCGTCGAACGAATCCGCGAGCATTCCGAACTCGTCACGCTTTTTCGAGTTAAAGCGGAACTGTCTCTCCCCGCCCCGGAAGCGGGAGATGCCGTCTATGACGTACCTTATGCTGTTCGTGAGATAGGACGCCATCCAGATGGCGACAAGCACGAGCAGCGCTATCATCGCCGCCGTCGTCAGGACGAGCTGGGTGACCGTCGCCGTCAGGTTTTCGCGCGTCGCGTCCGTCAGGGCCGCGTTTGTTGTCTGCGCCGGCTGCGTGAAATCCTCTATCGACGAGCCTATGGCGACGAAGCCGAAGCCAACGCGCAGATTGCCGTTTTCCGCAGAGGGGGCGTAGCGCCCCGTGTAGTACGGTATCGCGGCGGCGGTGTTCAGCTTCCACCAGCCGCTCCATAGTATGTACAGCGAGCCGGAGCCTCCCCCGCGCGTTAGGTCGAGCCAGCCTATGCACTGCGGCGCGTTGTTGAGATAGCGCCCGTCGAGTCCGACCATGCCGAGCTTCGTGAGGTCCGCCGCCGGGGTGTGGTCCGGGTCGGGACCGTTCGTCGTGTCGGCGCGCGCCTGATTTTCAAACGTCGGCTGGCCGATTATCATATCGTAGACGGGGTCGCCCGTCTCTGAACGCATTATGAGCGCCGACCAGTTTTCCTTGAGTACGGCGAAGCGCTCCTCCGGCGTGAGTTCCTGATAGCGCACGGAATCTACGCCGCATTTCGCGAGCAGTTTTTCGTAAATGGTCTGAGATATCCACGGTATCTGCGGATAGCCCGTCTCCGGGTCGAAGCCGACGATGCTGTTGTGGCGCGGGTGGGCTATACTGCGGCACTGGTAGTCCCAGATGAAGGCGTAGTTGCCGGCGGCGGCGGAGGGGAGCTCCGTGTATCTCTCGTTCATCGGCGTCTGGTGGTCCACAAACTCCATTATGTGGTCGTGGTCGAGCGCGAGCGTCACGTAGCCTATTTTCTCGCCGTCCGCGTACACGGGCGACGCCCAGCGAACTATGCCCTCAAACCGGACGCCGCTCGGGTTTTCCTCGCCCGCGTAGGATTGCTCCTCCGGGGAGTACTCAATATCGTAGCCGCGCGTATCGGCGGCGGCCGCGACGTTTGCCGGCGTGTAGGTGCCGATGAAATTCGAGCCCGTGTACGCGCCTATGACGTCGGACACGTAAATGTCCCCGCCGCGTTCCGCCGTGAGCGACGGGAGCGCGTTCCAGTAGTCCTCGGCGCGGACAAACGTGTTGCGGCTGTCCTTTATGTCGCGAAGCTCGCCCGTCTTGAACCAGTCGGCGTAGATTTTTTTGCGGGAGTTCTCCGAGTCCGTTGTGGATATGCGTATCTTCTCCACGCCGTCGAGACCGACGAACGTGACCTCGTCGTAGAGCGGCGAATCGACGTATTCCAGCGGGGACGCCTCGCGCGGGTTGAACGTGCTGCCGTACTGCTCCGTCTCGTTCTGCGCGTTGGTGGAGCGCCCTATCGTATCCGACATGTCCCGCTCTGAAACGGGGACCCAGACGTTGTTCTCCTCGTCAAGCCGCCACTCGCCCGTCTTGACGACGCGCTTTGTCTTGGCGCCGACGAACGCCGCGTAGGCGCGCTCCAGCTCGCCCATGTCCCCGCCGAACGTCTCGGCGAGGCCGGAGAGATAGCGGATGTCGTCGTCGCGGCCGTAGAGGAATTCCGCGACGCGCTGGGCGGTGTCCGTCGATAAGCGCTCGATGTTCTCGACCGCGAGCGAGTTGAGCGCGATCTCGGAATCGCTCACGGCGATATCGCGCAGATTCGTCCCCAGCGCGGTGATCTGGTTGAAGGCTATGAGCGCGATTATTATGAGCGGGATTATTTTTACAACCAGAAAGATGGTTATCAGCTTTGCGCGCATACCGAAGCCGCCCCGCTTCGTCCCCGCCCGGTCGATGCTCGATATCGGTTTTTTGCCTATTGGTAACGCCTCCCGCGCCGTGCATGACGGCATAAAATTACGAGTACAGCAATATTGTACCGCAATTCCGGCGTGGAAACAATACTTTTTTTGAGCAAAAACGGTAAAAGGCGCTTCGGACGTTACTACTCACCCACGCTCTTGCTTCGCAATGCCGCGTAGGTGAGCAGCAGCCACATTCCCGCGGACAGTCGGGGACGGGGAGCCCGACATTGCGAAGAATTATCGAGCGCGATTATTTCGATGTTGCCGGGGCGGTATAAATCTCTCTCAGCCGCGCAATTTTTTCGGCTGTCAGGCCGAGAACCTCGCCGAGATATTTTTCAATCGAACCGTATCTGCCCTCAATCGTTGACAGGGCGTTTTCCAGGTATGCCCTGTCGGCGATCAAAAAGCATTTCACGCCGGCGGCGATTTCGGGGTCGCCTGTCGCGCGCGTCACTTCTT
>JAITJC010000092.1 GCA_031279125.1 Oscillospiraceae bacterium | reverse complement strand
TACCCTCGCCATACCGATTTCCTTTCATAGTTTTTTGATTCAAATTTTATCACGCTGGATTGCTTCGCTGTGCTCGCAAAGACGCGGATATATACGCTTTGCGTTACTCCGTTGATATTGCCATATCCACCACCCTCACCCCCAGCCATATCTCCCGCCGAATATTCGCCAGCGCGAATTTTACCTTTACGCGCCCTTTGCGTCTGTCCACCTTGGTTATGCGCCCTTCCTGACCCTTCAGCGGTCCCGCGAGTACGCGGATGCGGTTGTCCTTGTCGTATTCGACTTCAGACATCACGATAACTCCGTCGTCGTCCTGCATATATATAATGCAGGAAATCTCGTCCGGATATATCTCCAGATACTCGCTGTCGCCGGTGAGCGCATAGAGCACATTGCTGTTCCGCTTCGCGGCACTTGCGAACTCATTTATACGCTCGGTTCCGATTATCACATACCCCGGAAACATCACCTTGAGAACCGTGCGGCCAGTTCCGCCTTTTCGTTCGACAAGCTCACGCTTGGGGACGAGTATCGCGCAGTCAACATCGGGAAGCTCCGCGAGTTCGCGTTCAAGCTCGGCTTTCACGGTGTCCTCGCGACCTGTTATGACGCAGAACGCGTACCAACGCCGGAACTCGGGCAGTTTCTCGTCAAGATACAGCTTCGCCATTTGACCTTATCGCTCCTTTCGGGGGTGTCATTACATCCGGGGGGTATGTGCAGTCTCTGTCATCCGCTCTGCCGAAACACGATCCGGACTCTTGCGGCTGTTTGTGGGGAGTTGCTTATTGGGTGCGTTGATTTGGGTTTTTCCGGTCTTGGCGCGGCGGCGAAACGTTTGCACCGAACTATTCGCTGCCGCGCCCCGGAGTTACTCCGCCCCGCGGAGCTTCGCGCGTTACTTCTTGAGCCGCTTGCTAAGATTCGCCGGAGTCTTCGGCTGGTAGAAGAACGACACGCAGGCGGTGTTGACGCCAAGCGACGCGACACCCTTTATACACCGCGCGCTTATGTCCGCGAGCCTAGACCTCTTCTTCATCGTGTTCACCTCCTCGTTCTCGTAATGCGGCAACTAAAGTCGCCGCGCCGGATAACGCGATGCCTGTGGATATACTGAACCCGTAAAGGGGGACGCGCGTTAAGAACAGAACCTGCGATACCGCAATAGCGCCGATAACGGTAATTCGCGACAGCTTGCGAAACTTACGCATTTCAGCGCCGTCAAACGGTCGGTTGATATTCCGTAACGGAGCGAGCGTGAACACTGTCGCCAGAGTGAACGCCGACAGCCCAACGGCAATAAGAAAGCGAGCAGTTTCGGGCGTGAAGCGTATAGCCGCTATCGCTCCGGCAATGCTTACCGCCGAAACCGCGACACATCCGCCAAACGACTTCGCGTGATAACCGCCCGAAACAGCCCTTAGCGCGGCGAACGGAATGAACATCGCGAGCATCTCAAGCGGTATAGCGAAAGCAAAGCCAATCGCAACGGTTACCAGCAAGTTAATCGCCAGAGAAGCAATCAGAAGAAAACCGTACTCGCAGATATCCTTCTCATCCTCGGATACACTGCCGAGCTCAACCAAGTATGATATTGTTTTCTCCGCAAATTTCGTCACGCGATGTCACCTCCCGACTTTTTTCACTGTCTGCATAGTAGCACGGCGTTAAAAACGCGTCAACACCCAAAAAGCTGAACTGCGTGATTTTCACCCTGAACTGCGTTCTTTAAGAATCATTCGCAAAAATCAGCTATATTAGCCTTTGGGTTACGCCTGTTGTCAGCGGCGCATATATTCAGATATAAACGCAGTGCGGCGTCTAATGTCTTTTAGCTCGCGAATCGGAGAATTATGCTTTACAAAGCTATATAGGGGCTGCAAGAGGCCTTTTCGGGGGGGGGGGTAAGCGAATTCCACATACGTATTTGCAGTATGAAGAAGGGCTCTCTGTAATCGAAGTTAAAAAAGCCGCCGTACTTTTCAACGGAGTTAAGGATTGATTCTATCCCCAGACCGTGAGCGGATTTATTCTGCTTTGATGTCGCAGGGAATTTTCCTTCCTCAATATTAACGTATGGCGATGTGTTGCGTACGTTTATGAATAGGTAGTCATCTTCGGTTCTCAAATTCAGTTCTATTCTGCGCTCTCGTGTAGAGTCAAGCAAAGAACAGGCTTCTATCGCATTATCAAGCGCATTGATAAGTATATTCGTCAATTCAACCGGATTGATTTTCAAATCCGAAAAGTACGGGATATTCACGGTGAAGACTATACCCGCTTTTTCCGCTGCCCGTTTTTTCAGGCTTATCAGCGAGTCTATACTCGCCACTCCGGTAAATACAACATTGAGCTTTGGCAGTATCGTTTGCGTGTAGTCCTCTATGTAACTTCCTGCTTCGGTTTTGCCCGCGCTTTTTGCCATCTCGGTTATTAACCCAAGCTGTCCAACGATATCATGTTTCAATTCACGCATTTCTTGGTGCTGATGTTCAAGCAGCTCAAACATCTTTCCGGTTTGGTTCAACTGTTCTTCCAGCATTCCTTGGCGTAGCCTGATTCCGGCGTAGACTTGAAAATGGCGGAATATGATATATATGAGGACAGGCAGGGCGCATACAAACGCTTCCGTCAGTACGTTAGTGAAGTCCGCGTTCCTATGGTTTTGAAAAATGAGTGTCATATCAACATACGCAAAGAAGGTACATGCCGCGACCATTCCCATTAAAATTGCGTAGTGCAATTTTGGCATAGAGAAAAACCGCGGCGCCTGCTTCCACGTGACAAAAACGGTTATTGCATAACTGATTATCATCGCCAACACGCCGGCAGCGAAAAAATACAGATCATTATTCGGGACTGCAAAGCTAATATTTGAAAGCCACGAAACTACCACCGCGATAAGCGGCTCCGGAACAAATCGGAACGCTATCAGCAAAACCGCTGCAAACGCGCGCTGTATCCGGTTGCCTTTGTACAGCTCTGCTGCGATCAGCGGAAATACAATGCTGAGTACGCTCCTGTACAGTCTGTCGTCTGTGAACGCGGACAGATAAAAATTTGCAGCGAAATATACGAGGTAGACATCAATATATATTATGAGGCTCTTATGCCGCCTGCCGAGAAAGCGAGAGAAAAAGAACGCGATAAGGATCGCGTCGCCCATAGAAAGGCAGATATGCGCCGCCACTGCGATAATATCAGACATAAAACCCTCCGTCGCTGAAATTGAGATAAATATTCCTGAGCGTATTTCCCGCCGCAAGCTCCCGCGAAAGCGGAAGCTTCACCACTTCGCTCCCGCGGCGGAGATGGACTTCTTTATATGTATTCATAAGATAATACCTCAGGTTTATTACATACGACTTATGGCATTTGAGCAGACCTTGCTTTGTGTAATCGTCCGCCATTTGTGATAGCGTTATATCATACGCGCTTTTTGGTTCCTCGTCAATGAGGTGGAGTTGTATTCCGCCGTCGCTCTTTTTCACGCTTACATATACGATATCTTTAATTGGTATGGCGCGCGTTTCATACGCTGTGCGATAAATATATGGGTTCATCGCTTCGACCCTTGCGCTGTACGCCGTAAGCAGGTTGTTGAGGTTGTCGCTTGTGTACGGCTTACTCAGCAGCATCGCCGGAAAAAGACCGTCAATATCAGGCTGTCGCTCCATATGAGTCGATACAAAGATGACAGGCATTTTAGATATCTTACGTATTTCCCCGCAAAGCTCAACTCCGTCGATGTCTGGCATTTGGATGTCCAGAAAAACATGCGAGTACAAAGTTCCTGATTTTATACGCCGCAGAAGCTCCGCGCCTTGGCTGAATCGTTCGACCATAGGCATTCGCCCGCGCCAAAAATCACAGCCGTAAATACATTGCTCCAGAATGTCAAGCTGTGCTTGTTCATCGTCACAGATGGCAATATGTATTTCTTTCCCCATCAATTTCTTTCCTCTTTTTATCTTTTGTCATCGGCATAATACCACGTGTTTTGCAATGTTGCAACAGCCATATGAAAGGATTTGCGGTTGACCTTATGCCGAGTCTTAAGTAACCGATGAATAAAACCTCAAATGCCAACCATCTGTCTGCCAAATGCAGGACGGAAGGGCATTTCCCCGGAATAATGGCTGAAACCGCGCTTTTGCAGACATTCATGGACAAGGCGCAAGCGGGCCAAATCGTTGAAGTCGGCGACATTCTTCGCGCATACGAGGAAAAGCTCGGCCGACATCGTAAAAGAGGACGACGGAAGCTTCACGCTTATCGGGGAAGACAGCGTCCCGCTGGGAGCGGCGGATATTCAGCGAATATCCGCCGCTCGTCCGCCGAATTATTCCGGTTTGGCTATGTACTGATTTAGATCGGAAATCATCGCCTCTGCCGCCGAGAAGCCGCCCGTCATCGTGTACCAAGCGTCGCCCGTCAGCACGTATATATCCCCGTTTTGCGCCGCATTTGTCCGCGCGATAATCGGGTCGTTTATAAAGTTTTCGGCGCCCGCGCCGGTGCCTACCGTCGCGCTTCTGTCGAGCAGGAATATGACGTCGGGGTTCTTTTCGAGCACATACTCCGCGCGCACGTCAAAGCCATGCGCGTCTGTCCATTCAACGGCGCCGTCGTCCGCGGGCGTAAAGCCGAAGTCGTCATAGAGCATACCGAAGCGGCTTCCGGGGTTGAACACTGAAAGCGTCGTCTGGTCTACCATCATAGCGAACAGCGCGGTCTTGCCGGAGGCCTGCGCCTTGTCATGTATCTCCGCGATGCCCGCCTTCACGGCGGCGAGCTTTTCTTCGATAGCGGCGGCGGCACCGGGGAAAATGGAGGCGAGCGCGGAGGCGTTGTTCTCTATGTCCTCCGTGAGCCGGGCGTTCGCCGCGTTCACGGACAGCTTCACGAACGCCGCGCCGGGATAGCGCCCGAGCGTATCCGTCTTGAACTTGGCGGCATCGTCGCTTCCGAGGCGCTCCCCGGAGGCGTTCATGCCGAACGAGCGTCCGCCGAGAATGACAAGCTCCGGCTGCAGAAGGTCAAGCACGTCCCAATCGACGTAAAACAGGCTGCCGCCCGATACCACTTTGTCCTCGCCCTGCTCCGAGTAGAACGAGAGATCGGGGGGCAGGGTGTCCTTCGTCGGGACGATGAGCCTCTCTATGCCCGTATTCTCAAAGCCGGCGTTGTAGAGTATGTCGAGTATCGAATAGTCGTAAATCGCGACGGTTTTGGGGTTCACGGGAACCAGGGCCTCCGCCCTGTCCGTGTCCAAAACAGTGACGAAGCCCGTCGCCTCGGGCGTCTCGTCGGGGCTCGCTTCCGGGGCGGGGTCCGAGGTCTGAACAACTGTTTGCGAGGGCGTGGGATCCGCTGCCGGCGCGTCGCCGGAGCAGGCGGGGAGGACGAGCGCGAAAGCGGCCGTCAGGAGCAGCGCAAGGGTCTTTTTCATTGGGTTTCCTCCGATAAAAAAATATATTTACGCCTGTTTTTTGTCGCGGCGGGACGCCGCTCCGAGCAAACGGGCAAACTGCGCTTTTTCATATCGCGGGGATTAATAATACAGGCAGACACGTCTGCCGCCGTGCTCCGCGATGTTAAAATCGTGGTCGAACACGCGGTCCAGGACGTCCTTCGTTATCATCTCCTCCGGGTTCCCCTCACTCATTATCCGCCCGTCCTTCATCGCGACGACGCGGTCGGCGTAGGCGGCGGCAAAGTTGACGTCGTGCAGGACGATCACCACCGTCTTCCCGAGCTCCGCGACGAGCCTTTTTACGATCTTCATCATCTCCACGGAATGTTTGATGTCCAGATTGTTCAGCGGCTCGTCGAGGAAAATATACGGTGTGTCCTGGGCGAGGATCATCGCTATGAACGCGCGCTGCCGCTGCCCGCCCGACAACTCGTCGAGGTATCTGCCGCGCAGTTCTGAGAGTTTCATATACCGCAGGGCGTCGTCGATTTTCTCCATATCCGCGTCGCGCGGTCTGCCGCCGCAGTGCGGGAAGCGCCCGTATTCCGCAAGTTCCTCCACCGTGATGCGTATGCCGAGCCGAAGCGTCTGTTTGAGAAACGCGAGCTTTTTTGCCGCCGCGCTCGCTTTTATGCGGCGGACGTCCTCCCCGTCGAGCAGGACGGTGCCGGAGAGGGGGCGCACGATGTTCGCTATCACGCCCAACAGCGTCGATTTGCCCGCGCCGTTCGCTCCCACGAGCGCCGTCACCGCGCGTTCGCGTATCGTCAGGTTTATATCGCGCAGCGTATATCCGCCGCGCCGGTCGTAAGACTGGTTCAGACCGCAGATTTCTATCACAGCCGGTTCTCCCTTAAAATCAAATAGAACATATACGAGCACCCGGCGAGGTCGATTATCGCCGTGACGGGCAGCGCGCCTTGAAGAAGCTCCGCCGCGCCCTGCCCGGATACGAGCAGAAGCGACGCTATGACGGCGGAACCTATGAAAAGCGGAAGATGCCTGTGCGTTTTCAGAAGCTCCCGCGCCGCGTTGACCGACAGCAGCCCCAAAAACGTCAGCGAGCCGATGAGCGCCGTCGCGACACTCATTCCGGCGGCTATGAGCAGCAGGCTGACGTTCGCCTCCCGCTCATACGGCACGCCGAGGCTCTTCGCCTGTTCCGGACCGAGGCTCATAACGTTGTACGTTCTGTGCCGCAACAGCAGCGCGGCGGATATGAAAAGCATAATGGGAAGCACCGGTAAAATGATATCCGTATTCATATTGTTGACGGTGACGCTCGTCGCGGCGCGTACGCGGTTGAAGTCCTCAGCGTCCATTATGACCTGTATATAGCCGGAGCCGCTGCGCAAAATGCCCGACAGCACAAGCCCGAACATCAGCAGGAAAACGATGTTGTCCCGGCCCCGCCGCAGTACCGCGCCGTACATGAGCGTCGAAACGGCTATCATCGCCCCCGCCGCCGTCAGGTAGTTCAGATACGGATTCGCGAACATCTCCGAGCGCGACCCGAACAGGAATACGAGCAGGGTCTGCGTCGTCACGAAAACGGAATCGAAGCCCAGCATAGACGGTGTCAGCAAGCGGCTTTGCGTGACGGTCTGGAACACGAGGCTGACTATCGCCGTCAGCGCCGCCGCGACGCACATCCCGGCGAGCGCGGGCAATGCCCGCCCTATGATGCTCTCAAACGCCGCCGGCGTCATCTCTATGCCGAGGCGCGACGATTTTGCGTAGGTTCGCGAATAGATGTACAGCGCGGAGACGGCCAGCAGCAACGGCGGTCCCGCGAAAAGCGCGGCGAGACCGCGCGCGTTAAGCCGCTTCACGCTTCTTGCCGACATACATTCTCCTCAAAAGATAAAACATAAATATCGCGCCCCCGGCGACGCTGATTGTCAGGCTGACGCTCATTTCGAACGGATATATCACAAGCCGGCTCAGTATATCGCAGACAAGCACGAAGTCCGCGCCGAAAAGCATCAGATCCACTATCGACTTTTTCAGATTGTCCCCGTAGAACGAGGCCGCCATATTAGGGATTATCAGCCCGACGAACGGCAGCGGCCCCACGGAAACGAAGGTTGACGCGCTGACGAGCGCTATGATCACAAGCCCCGTGAAAACCACGCGCTTATAGCTCAGACCGAGATTTTTCGCGAAATCCTCCCCCAGACCGATTATGCTGAATCTCGTCGCGTAAAGTACGGCGAAAAACAGCGGCGCGATAACGACGTACACCATAGTGAAGCTCCCGAGGCGGGCGAAACTTCCGAGCGCTATGGCGGACATCATCTGCATAACGTCAAAGCGGTACGCGATGGCTGTCGTGACAGAAGAGATAAGCCCGCCGTACATCATTCCCACAAGCGGAATATACACCGCCTCGCGCAGCTTCAGCCGACTCAGCAGCGTCGTGAACAGGGCGGAGGCCGCCAGCGCGAAAACGAACGCGAACAAAAGCTGGACAAGCCCCGGCTGCCGGTTCAGCAGTACGAAGGACAGCAGCAGCCCCAAAGCTGCGGCGTCCGTCGTGCCGCTTGTGGACGGAGACATGAATTTATTGCGGCTGATTGCCTGCATTATCATCCCGGCGGCGCTGAGGCCGGCGGCGGACAGTATTATCGCCGCCGTGCGCGGAAGCCTGCTGTACCACAGGACGCTCCAAGCCGTCTTGTCTCCCGCCGCCAAAGCCCCGGGCGTGACGCCGCCGAGTGAGCCAACCATAAGCGAAGTCAAGCTGAGTATGACCAGCAATGCTGTTATTGCAATGCGTTTTCGGCGCGAGCGAAGAAGCCCAAGCATTCATATCTCCCGTATTTATAAAAAAATACCCACTGCGGCAGATCGCGGTGAATCGCCAAGTTAGTTTAACTAACTATATACCAAAACTGAAGAAATGTCAACAAAAAAATTCTGAAGATTTTATGAAGGAAATCGCGCCGTCAAATCTCCGAAAGCCCCTTCGGCAAATTTGTGATGTTCTCACTCCCGTCCTCCGTGATGTATATCACGTCCTCGATGCGTACGCCGAATTTCCCCGGCAGATAAATCCCCGGCTCCGCCGATATGACCGCTCCCGCCGGAAGCGCGCCGGAATACGAAGGGGACGCGCTCGGTGTTTCGTGGACATCCAGACCGAGTCCGTGGCCGAAGCCATGCCCGAAGAATTTCCCGAAACCCGCGTCCTCGATCACCTTCGCGGCGGCGGCGTGGACATCGCGCCCCGGAACCCCCGCGCGCGCGGCCTCTATTCCCCGCAGCTGCGCCTCCAGCACCGTATTGTAGACCGTTTTCATTTCATCCGTCGCGCGCCCCAGACAGACCGTGCGCGTCGTATCCGAGCGCCAGCCGTCTTTGACGACGCCGAAATCCATCGTGAGGAAGCCCCGCCCGATCGGCACATCCGACGGGACGCCGTGCGGCATACTGGAACGCTCCCCGGAGACGACTATCGGATCAAACGCCTTATCCTCCGCGCCGTTTCGCAAAAACGCGATAATCAGTTCGTTCGCAAGCTCCCGCTCCGTGATGCCCGCGCCGGCAAGCGGCAGGATTTCATCGAACGATTTTTCCGCTATGCGTTGCGCCGCGACCATTTTCTCCAGTTCCTCGCGGGACTTGACACTGCGCGCGTCTTGCAGCAGCTTCTGCGCGGGGAAAAGCTCAAGCCGCGCGCCGAGCTTTTCCTTCCAGCCGGCGTATTCCGCGTACGTCACCGCGCCGTCCTCAAAACCGAGGATCCGGATCCCATGCTCGGCGCAAACTTCGCTGACGAGCTTTGTATATGTATTCTCCCCGCCGCTTTCCGCAATCTCCGCGCCTGTCACGGAGAGCGACGCCGCTTCTATATACCGCGAATCCGTGAAGAACCACGCTTTCTCCGGCGATATCAGCATAACGCCCGCAGAGGATGAAAAGCCTGTCGCGTAAAGCCTGTTGACGGGAGAGGTTATCATCAGCGCGTCAATGTCCGCCTCGCGCACGGCCTCCCGCAGTTTGTCCGTGTTGTTCATTCGGCTCTCCCCCTTATCCTGAAAGGCGCTTCAAGCGCGTATCTTATCGCCAGCAGCGGATTGCGCAGATCCATCGGACTTATAAGTATCGGGGTTATTCCCGCAAGGCGCGCGGAAAGCACGTCGGTATAAATCTGATCCCCGACGAGCGCCGCTTTATCCGGGCTTACATTCCCGGCGCGCATGACCTCCAGCAGCTTTGAAGGCGACGGCTTCCCGGCCCGCGTAACGTAAGGGGATTCGAGCATCACGGCAAAAATCCTGACGCGCTTCTCCTTCCGGCTGTTCGAGACTATGCACAGCTTGACGCCGGACGCGCGAACCGCCGCCGCCCAGTCCGTGACGGCGCTCAACGGCAGCGCCTGTTTGTAAGGTGCCAGCGTGTTGTCGAGGTCGAGCATCAGAAACTCTATGCTCTTCCTCGCGAGGAAATCCGCCGATATGTCCTGCACCGCGCGGAATTTGTACTCCGGGAACGGTAGAACGCTCATAAAATACCGCCTCGTCTCATATGCTTATATAGCGCAACTATAACTATCATACAGCAAAATCCGCATTTTTGAAAGGAGCGCGGGCATGAAGCTTTATATCGCCATACCGGACGGGCTTTCTCCAGTGCTCCCGCCGCGCTTTGCGCCCGCCCGGATGCTATACCACATACGCGGTTCCCGGCTCTGCCGCGCGCGCGGCGGCGGGAGCGAGCGCGGCGGGATTATGGTCATAAGCGTCTCCGGTTACGCGGGCGGCGGACCGCTGTCCGCGCTGACCGGGGAGATTGAGATCGAAGCGTCGAAATGGGGCTGTGAGGGCGTAGTACTCGACGCGGGCGCGGAGGGGACGCGCCGCCGGGCACGGCTTGCCAACCGGCTCGCGTCGGTCCTCGCTCCGCGCCCCGTCTTTGTGCCGGTTTCGCTCGGAAGCGCCGCGCCGCTCGCATCCGTGCTGATTCAAACCGCCATTTCCGGAGGCAGTCTCTACCGCCATCTCGCGGACGCCGCAGAGCGCTTCGGCGCGTCGCGCCTAGCGCTTGAGTGCGACAGGATACGTATGGACTTCGCTCTGCCATGCCCCGGCGGCGTTGGGGAGGAGCTTGGTGCCGGGCGGTTTGACGAGCTTTTGTCCGGCGCGCCGCGCGCATTCTTTTCCGAAGCTCTCGGCGTAAATTATTTTTACCGCAGGGAGGGGAGCTCTCGGCGCGTGACGCTGTTCGACGACGCGGAAAGCATACGCCGGAAGCTCGCCCTTGCCGAAACGTTCGGCATCGCGCGCGCCTTTCTGTACTACCCGCGCGTGAGCGACATTTTGCATGAGCTGTAGGCGTCTTGTCACGCGCGGGGCTGGCGGCCGCGCAGCTGTCAATCCAACGCGCCGTTCAGAATATCCACGGCACAGTTCATATCATCGCAGACGGAGTCGTCCTCTGATGTTCCACCCTAAGCCCCAATTTACTCCGAACACGCGTCCGAACCAGTCTGACGGCGGCGCTTTAGCGTATTTGAGCATTACGGATATTGACCTCACGGCTTGCCTTATCATTGGTGTTATCCTCCGGAAAGATGGCTTTCACGCCTTCCCAATACTTTTTCGCCGCCCGCTCCGACTTGTTTTCCCCGAACTCGTAGTATTTCGCGTCCTTTATCGCGTCCGGCAGATACTGCTGCGCCGTCCAGTTGTTCGGGTAGTCGTGGGGGTATTTGTAGCCCTGCTCGCGCTCAAAGCCCGCGCCGTCCGCGTGGACGTTCTGCAACTCGCGCGGAACGGTTCCCGTCTTCCCGGCGCGGACGTCCGCGAGCGCCGCGTCTATCGCCAGAACCCCGGAATTCGATTTCGGCGCGGTGCACAGCAGTATGACGGCGTCGGCGAGCGGAAGGCGCGCCTCCGGCATTCCGAGCTGCGCCGCCGCGTCAACGCACGCCTTGACTATCGGGATCGCCGCAGGATACGCAAGCCCTATGTCCTCGCACGCGGCGCACAGGATGCGGCGGCACGGGGAGATTATGTCGCCCGCCTCCAGCAGGCGCGCAAGGTAGTGCAGCGCGGCGTCCGCGTCCGAGCCGCGTATCGACTTGTGTAACGCGGAGAGGATGTCGTAATGCTCGTCCCCGTCCCTGTCGTAGCGCATCGCGCCTTTTTGGGACGCGGCGCGGGCGTCCTCCGCGCTTACGGATATTTTCCCGCCCTCGCGCTTCGCCGCCGAGAACAGCAGTTCCACGGCGTTTATCGCCCGGCGCGCGTCCCCGCCGCACGATGATGCTATATGCCGCACGGCCTCCTCCGGAATTTCTATCTCCGCGCCGTCGCGTTTTTCAAGATACCGCACGGCGCGGTATATAGTCTTCTCCGCGTCCGCCGCGGACAGAGGCTTGAACTCGAACACCGCGCAGCGCGACAGCACGGCGTTATAAACATAAAAATACGGATTTTCCGTCGTGGACGCTATGAGCGTGATTTTCCCGTTCTCTATGAATTCCAAAAGCGATTGCTGCTGCTTTTTATTGAAATACTGTATTTCGTCGAGGTAAAGCAGTATGCCGTTCGGCGCGAGGAATGTGCCGAGCTCCGCTATCACGGCTTTTATGTCGGCGATGACCGCCGTCGTCGCGTTCAGCTTTCTCAGCACGCGCCCGGACGCGGACGCTATGATATTCGCCGCCGTCGTCTTTCCGGAGCCGGACGGCCCGTAAAATATCATATTCGGCACGCTGCCCGATTCCGCCGCGCGGCGCAAAAGCCCCCCTTCGCCGAGGATATGCCCCTGCCCCACGAGGTCGTCGAGCGACTCCGGGCGCAGTTCGTCGGCAAGCGGGCGGTACGGCATGGCGGGTCCTATTCGTACAGCGGGCGGCGCTCCACGAGCTCGCGCACGCGCTCCCTTATATAGTCGGCTTTGGTTTCGGCGTCCGTCGCGGTGAGCGCTATGCACTCCGCCACGGCGTCCATATCCGCCTCGTCAAAGCCCCGAGACGTGACGGCCGCCGTGCCGAGGCGTACGCCGCTTGTGAGCGAGGCGCTGAGCGGGTCGTTCGGGATTTTGTTCTTGTTCACCGTGATGTTCACGCTGTCGAGCAGGGTTTCCATCTCCTTGCCCGTCTTGCCGAGCTTCCGCAAGTCCGCGAGCATCAGGTGGTTGTCCGTGCCGCCCGACACGAGGTCAAGCCCGCGCGAGAGCAGTCCCGCCGCGAGCGCCTTCGCGTTTTCGCGTATCCGCCGCTGGTACAGCTTGTATTCCGGTTTAAGAGCTTCCCCGAACGCGACGGCCTTCGCCGCGATCACGTGCATCAGCGGGCCGCCTTGCGCCCCCGGGAACACGGCGGAGTTTATGCGCTTCGCCGTGGCTTCGTCGTTCGTCAGCAGAAATCCCCCGCGCGGGCCCCTCATGGTCTTGTGCGTCGTGCTTGTCACTATATCGGCGTAGGGCAGGGGCGACGGATGTTCGCCCGCCGCGACAAGCCCCGCGATATGCGCTATGTCAGCCATGAGATAAGCGCCGGTTTCTTTCGCTATCTCCCCGAACACCTTGAAGTCGATAACGCGCGGATACGCCGACGCCCCGGCGATTATCATTTGCGGCCTGTGCTCCCTCGCGAGGCGCCTCACCTCGTCGTAATCTATTGTATTCGTGTCCGGCGTCACCCCGTATGACACTATGTTGTAGTATTTCCCCGAAAAGTTCGCCGCCGAGCCGTGCGACAGGTGCCCGCCGTGGTCAAGGTTCATCCCGAGGACCGTATCGCCGGGTTTCACGAGCGACATGTACGCCGCGTAGTTTGCCGACACGCCGGAATGAGGCTGGACATTCGCGTATTTCGCGCCGAAAAGCTCCTTGGCGCGGTCGATGGCGAGCCGCTCAACGATATCGACCTCGCCGCAGCCGCCGTAATATCTGTGCCCGGGATATCCCTCCGCGTACTTATTCGTCAGCACCGTCCCGGCCGCCGCGAGAACGGCGGGGGAAACGAAATTCTCGGAAGCGATAAGCTCTATATTGCGCTTTTGGCGCGCGTACTCTTTTTCAATCGCCGCCCCGACCTCCGGGTCGTGCCGTGAAATGAACGCCATTGTCTCTCGTATCATTGAATAAAACTCCTTCGCGTATCGTTATCTTGCGCTGTTGCGTTCGGATTATATACCGCCGAGAACGCCCCGCGCCCCTACTGCCGCTCGCCGCCGGGGTCTTCCGCGGTCCACGGTTCCTCAAACTCCGGGAACTCGCGGAACTCCGGCGAGGGGGCGCGGGGCTTGTGCGTTTCCCGCGGCTCCGAGGGGAGGAAGCCATCGCGGCAGAGGCGTTTGAACTGCTCGCCGTCCATAGTCTCATGCAGGAGCAGATAGTCGGCGGTGGCGGCGACTATGTCGCGGTGCTCCTCGAGTATTCTGCGACACTCGGCTGAGGCGGCGTCGAATATGCGCTTCACCTCGTCGTCGATTTTGGCCGCCGTTTTTTCGGAATAGCTTTTCGTCTGAGAGAAGTCGCGCCCGATGAATACGCTGTGGCTCGAATCGTCGAAAGAAATGGGGCCGAGCTCGTCGCTCATGCCGTATTTCGTGACCATCGCGCGGGCTATTGCCGACGCGCTTTGGATATCGCCCGCCGCGCCCGTCGATATGTCGTCCATGAATATATGCTCCGCGACGCGCCCGCCGAGTCCGGTGACGATGCGCTCGAACATCTCCCTGCGCGACTGATACGACTTGTCCTCATCCGGGCGGAACACGGTCATGCCGCCCGACTGCCCGCGCGGTATTATCGTTATGTGGTGTACGGGATCGACATGCTCCAGGAAGTGGGACACGACGGCGTGACCCGCCTCGTGATACGCCGTGAGCTTCCTGTCCTTTTCCGTGACGACTCGTGACTTCTTTTCCGGCCCCGCTATGACCTTCAGCGTCGCCGCCTCTATATCCGGCATCGTTATCGCGCGGCGGTTGCCCCGCGCGGCTAAAAGCGCTGCCTCGTTGAGAAGGTTTTCGAGGTCGGCGCCCGTGAAGCCCGTCGTGCTCTTGGCGATATTCGCGAGGTTCACGTCCTCGGCGAGCGATTTACCGCGCGAGTGGACTTTCAATATCTCCTCGCGCCCTTTGATGTCCGGCAGCCCGACATAGACCTGGCGGTCAAAGCGTCCGGGTCGCAGGAGGGCATTGTCGAGTATATCCGAGCGGTTCGTCGCGGCGATTATGATCACGCCCTCGTTGGCGTTGAAGCCGTCCATTTCGACGAGAAGCTGGTTCAGCGTCTGCTCGCGCTCGTCGTGCCCGCCGCCGAGACCCGCCCCGCGCTGACGCCCCACGGCGTCGATCTCGTCTATGAATATGATGGCGGGGGCGAGTTTTTTCGCCTGTTCGAACAAGTCGCGCACGCGCGACGCGCCCACGCCGACGTACAGCTCCACGAAGTCCGAGCCGGAGATGGACAGAAACTGCACGCCCGCCTCCCCCGCCACCGCTTTCGCGATGAGCGTTTTGCCGGTGCCCGGAGGCCCGATGAGCAGGACGCCCTTCGGGATCCGCGCGCCGAGCGCGATGTATTTCTGCGGTCCTTTCAGGAAATCCACAATTTCGCGCAGCTCTTCCTTTTCCTCGTCCGCGCCGGCGACGTCGGCGAAGGTGACCTTTTTCTTTTCCTCCCCGGCGAGGCGCGTCCTCGCCCTGCCGAAGCGCATGACGCCCTTGTCGCCGCCCATACCGGAGCGGCTTATCATAACGTTGTACACGATTATGAACAGGACGATCGCCACGATATACGGTATGATCGAAAACCATTCGGGTATCCGCAGACCGAGCAGGTAATCATAGTTGAAATCGCCGTCCTCGGCAACCAGCTTGTCGATATAATCTTTGCAGTCCATATAGAAAATGTCAGGGCTGTAAAGCTCGTGCGTGACCGAGTCCGTCCCGAGGTCGGGGTCTTTCGTTTTGAGCTCGATATTCAAGGTGCGGTCTTTCAGCGTGAAAGACTCGACCTTGTCCTCTATGAACAGCCGTCTGACGGCGGAATAGCTGACGCTGGGGGGCGACGACGCCCCGCGCGCCGTAACAATATATATCAAGGCGACGACTATAATCAGGAACAGCGCCGCTGTTCCTATATCGCGAGACGGTTTTCTCTTCAAAAGCTCACTTCCTTAAATTCAAAATAGCTGCGCGGCGGCGCCGCCTTATCCCGTTTCGTAAATCTCCGGCTTCAAAACACCGATGTACGGGAGGTTCCTGTAGCGTCCGGCGTAGTCCAGCCCGTAGCCGACGAAGAACGACGCCTCGCAGGAAAATCCGACGTAGTCCGCCTCTATGGGGAGGCGGCGGCAGGACGTCTTGTCGAGAAAGGCGCAGAGCCGAAGCGACGCGGGGTTTTCGCCGAGAAGCAGTTCGCGTATGCGGGAGAGCGTCACGCCGGAATCGAGTATGTCCTCCACTATCAGCACGTGCCGTCCCGTCAGCGGCGGGGAGTCTATCGGCTCCGTGAGCTTCACGGTGCCGGACGTGACGACCGAGGCACCGTAGGACGACGCCCGCAAAAACCGCAGTTCAAGCGGGAAGTCGCACGCCCTTACGAGGTCTGAGAGGAACATAAACGCGCCGTTGAGGATTCCGAGGAAAACGGGGTTCTTGCCGGCGTAATCCGCGGCGAGCCGCAAGCCGAGCTCAATGACGCGCTTTCTTATCGCGTTCTCGTCGTAGGAGACATTCAGCAAATCCCTATGCATCGGCAAGCCTCTCAAATCTGATTTCGACGGCGGTATCGCCCGCCGCCGGAGCGGCGCGCGCCCCGACGGCGACGCCGCAGACGCCGAGTGGGCCGAGCCCGTCCGACACGACGGGGATGAGTCCGCGGCGGAAAGCGGGGATTTTTTTTTCGATAAACAGCTTTTTAAGGCTTTTCGTGGCGTTTTCGGCGAAAAGCCGCATCGAATCGCCCCCCGCGCGAGGTCTGACGGTAATTCTACCACATATCTCGCTTTTTTTGAACAGGAAAACCGTAAATCTTTTGTGAATTTTTTCGATTTCCTTATAAAAGGCGCCGACGCCCTCCGCGCACACGGCTTCGCGCAGGGAAACGCTTGCGGAAAGCTCCGGGATGCGCGCCGTCTCGCCGGGCGATAAGGAGACGGGGGAGAACGAGGGTGCCGCCGCCCCTCCGAACAAAAGGGTGTCGTATGAGCGCGTTACGGTGCCGCCCGGCACCGAGACGCGCGCGGTGCCGGAGGAACTCCCGCAGAGCGCGAGGATCGCGTCCACGCGCTCCGAGGACAGGCTCCGCCCCGCGAGCAGAAGGATGGCGCGGGAGGCGACGGGGCGCGGCAGCGCGCGAAGCCCCTCCGCCGGGGCGGCACCGCCGGGACAGCGCGTATCGACGAATTCGCGCGCGAGGGCGGTAAGATATTCGTCGTCCTCGCGGAGGCGCAGGGATGCGCCGAGGGCGCGGAGCGCGAAGCGGGGGTTAATTTCGCGCAGGACGGGTACGGCGCGGCGGCGGATGATATTGCGCGAATATGATTCGTCCGCGTTCGTCGAATCCTCCACATACGGGACGCGGCGCTCGGAGAGGAACGCTTCCACGTCCGCGCGCGTGACGGACAGCATGGGGCGAATGACGCTCCCGCGCGCGGGCGGTATCCCGGAAAGGCCGCGAGCCCCCGACCCGCGCGCGAGATTGAGAAGGACGGTTTCCGCGTTGTCGTCCGCCGTGTGCGCCACGGCGACGCGCGCGGGAGGGGAAAAGCGCCCCGACAGACCCAGAAGGAACCCATAGCGAAGCTCCCGCGCCGCGTCCTCTATGCCGCGCCCGCGCGCCCTCGCTTCTGCGCGGACGTCCCCGGCGCCGACGTGGCAGGGGACGCCGAGCTTTTCGCAGAAGCCCCTGACGAACTCGCGGTCGCGGTCCGATTCCTCCCCGCGCAGACGGTGGTCAAAGTGCGCGGCGAGAAGGTTCAGGCCCCTTGACGGCGCGAGCTCGAAAAGCGCGGTCAGCAGCGCCATGGAGTCCGCCCCGCCGGAGACGGCGGCTATGACGTCGCATCCGCGCGGCAGCATCCCGTGGGCGTCGGCGAAGACCGTGAGCTTCCGGAGCATTCAGTTGTCCTCATCCGTGTGGCGGCGGTCGAGAGAGGAGTACGTCGTGAACTCCGGCTGCCACAGCAGATCGACGGCGCCCGTTTCGCCGCGCCTGTTTTTCAGGATGATACATTCGGCGATATTTTGGTTCACGGTGTTTTTGTCGTAATAATCCTCGCGGTACAGCCCGAGGACGATGTCCGCGTCCTGCTCAATGGAGCCGGACTCGCGCAGGTCGGAGAGCATGGGGCGCTTGTTCGAGCGCGCCTCGTTCGCGCGGGAGAGCTGACAGCCGCAGATTACCGGCACGTTCAGCTCCTTCGCCATGATTTTCATCATGCGCGAAATATCCGACACGACCTGGACCCTGTTTTCGTATGTGCGCCTCGACGGGCCGGCGGCGGACTGCATAAGCTGCAGATAGTCGATGACGACGAGGCCGAGGTCGCGGACGCGGCGGCACTGCGCGTTCATGTCGGCGACGGAGAGAGATGGGTTGTCGTCGATGTAAATATCCGCTTTCGAGATGCTCGACGCCGCCTCCGCGAGTTTTTTCCACTCGGACGGGGAGACCCTGCCCGTCTGAAGCTTCTTGCCGTCTATACGGCTCTCGGAGGACAGCAGGCGGAGCGCGAGTTGTTCGCGCGACATTTCGAGGGAAAAGAACGCGACGGCTTTTTTGGACGCGCGCGCGGCGTGCAGGGCGATGTTCAGCGCGATGCTCGTCTTGCCCATGCCGGGGCGGGAAGCGATGATTATCAGGTCGGAGTTGTTCAGTCCCATTATGCGGCTGTCGAGATCAGACAGCCCGGAGGGCAGTCCCGGCAGGCCGGAGCCGCCGGCGGACGCCTCTGAAATCTGCTCATAGACCCCGGCGAGCACCTTCCCGACGGGTTCGAGACCCGACGCGGATTTGCCCTGACGCAGCGCGTAAAGCTTTTTCTCGGCGGCGTCGAGGACGCTCATCGCCCCGCCCTCCCCGGAGACGGCGAGCGACGTGATGGCGGAGCCCGTGTCCGCGATGGCGCGCAGGAGAGACACGTCGCGCACGATTGCGACATACTCCATTACGTTCGCCGAGGTGGGAGTGAGCTGCATAAGCTCCAGCAGATAATTCGGCGCGTTGTCCGTCCAGACCCCGCCCGCTTTCATATTGTCGAGCACGGTCACGGGGTCTATCGTCTTGGAGTAGCTGAACATCGAGTATATCGTGTCGTATATCGCGCGGTTGAGCGGGGAGTAAAAATCGGACGACTTCAACAGACCGATGACGCCGGGGGCGCACCGCGAGTCTATGAGCATAGAGCCGAGCACAGCCCGCTCGGCTTCCGGGCTGTGCGGGATCTGCCGTGTTAAAATATCATCCGATGCCATAGGGCGCTATCCCTCCGTCACGACGACGTTGACAACGCCCGGGACCTCATGGCCGAGCTTGCATCTGACGGCGTACGTACCGAAACTTTTGATGTGCTCGTCAAGCGCGAGCTTGTTCTTTTCGATAGCCACGCCGTGCTGTTTTAGGAGCGCGTCGGAAATCTCCGCGCTCGTTACGGAGCCGAAAAGCTTGCCCGCCCCGCCGGACTTCGCCGAGATTTTTACGACGAGCCCTTCCAGCTTCACCGCGAGCGCCTTCGCCTCCGCGCGCTCGATCTCCTCCCGGCGGCGGCGCGCCGCCTCCTGCTGACGCATGGAGTTCAAGGTGGCGCTTGTCGCCTCGACGGCGAGCTTCCGGGGAATCAGATAGTTCCTGGCGTAGCCGTCGGAAACATCCACGAGCTGTCCTTTTTTGCCGTGGTCGCGCACGTCCTGTTGCAGAATTACTTTCATTGAGATCCGTCCTTTCTTTTTCAGCTATGCCGCCGTCACAGCGGGTTTTCCTCCAAGTATTTGTCGATGGCGGTTTGCAGGGCATCCCGCGCCTCGCCGACGCCCACGCCCTCCATACGCCCCCCGGCTATGGACTGGTTGCCGCCGCCGCCGAGCTTTTCGAGTATGAGCTGGACGTTGACGGGACCGATGCTGCGTCCCGATATGAATATCCCGGCGTCGTTCGGCGCCAGCACGAAGGACGCCGACACGCCGGCTATATTAAGCAGCTCGTCCGCCGATTGCGCTATTATCACGCGCGTCGCGTCCTCTTCGGACGAGGCGATCGCTATCCCGCCGCGGTATATGACGGCGCCCCGGACTATCTCATAGCGCGCCATCGCGGTGGAGAAATCGGACTGCATGAGCATCTTCACATCCACGGTGTCGGCGCCCAGCCTCCGCAGGAACGCCGCCGCGTCGAACGTGCGGCTGCCCGTGTGGATGGCGAACGTCTTTGTGTCCAGCACGATGCCCGCCAGCAACGCGTCCGCCTCCACGCGCAGGATCGTCCGCTGATCCACGATGTACTGCAACAGCTCCGTGACGAGCTCGCAAGCGGAAGAGGCGTACGGCTCGTTGAAGTTCACGGTGGCGTTCTCTATATACGTCGCGGCGCGGCGGTGGTGGTCTATGACGGCGACGCGCGTCAGGGAGAGCAACAGGTCTTGCGATTCCGTCTCCTCCGGGCGGGATGTGTCCACGACGACGAGCAGACTGCGGCTGTCGGCATTTATCATGGCGTCGGAAACGGTGACGAACGCGCCCTCGTAGTCGGGGGATTCCTTGAGGCGGTCTATAAGATGTTTCGCCATCGTGTTCTCCGGGTCTATGACGATGTGCGCGGGGACGTTTTTCGACAGCGCTATGCGCCGCACCCCGGCGGCAGCGCCCACGGCGTCATAATCCGCGTTCTTGTGCCCCATTATGAACACGGAGGACGAATCCGCGATCAGCTCCCCGAGCGCGTTTGCCATGACGCGGGCTTTCACCTTCGTGCGGTTTTCCTTCTCTGCGGAATTGCCCCCGAAGAACTCGAAATTGAAATGATTCTTGACGACGACCTGGTCGCCCCCGCGCGTGAGGGCCATTTCGATGGCGAGCAAGGCGAAGCGGGAGGATTCGAGCGGCGTCGCGCCGTCTTTGCCGATGCCTATAGAAAGCGTCGCGTGGACGCCGCCCGCGCCGACGCACTCCCGGACCGCGTCGAGGATTTTGAACTTATCGCCCGTGAGACTGTCGAAGTGACGCTCCTCCGTGATATACAGATAGCGGTCGCGGTCGTATTTGCAGAGATAGCCGTCGCGCCCGCCCGTCCAGCCGCCTATCCTCGCGTCGATCTCCGACAGCACGGCGGACTTTTCCTGCTCGCTGACGCCCTTTATCAAATCCTCGTAGTTGTCGAGCAGGATTATCGCGTACACAGGGCGGGAGAGGTAAAATTCCGCGCGTGCGCTTTCGTACGCTGTCACGTCTGTCCAGTACGTCGTGGCGATGAAATCGTCCGTGCGGGCACCGCCGGAGCGGGAGAGATTGCCGTAAATTTTGAAAAGGCGGTCGCCGAGCGCTATGGGCTCCGGGCATTCGAGTTTGCCGTCGCGCAGCCAGTCGGCGCTGAAGCCGGGGACGAGGTCGCTGACGCTTACCTCGAACATGCGTTCGCGGTCGCCCGTGATGGCGCGGAACAGTTCGTTCGACCATAGGATATTGCACGATTTTGTGCTGAATATGACGACAGGCAGGGGGGAGCGCGTGAGGGAATTCTGCGCCGCAGTGTCTATCCCGCCCGTGACAGCCTCCAGATACTGAGCGAGCCTGTCGGCGCGCTTCTTCGTGTCAAGGCGCGTGTACACGGCGAGCAGGAGAATGACGGAGGCCTCGGCCGCCGCGAGTATGTGCCGCTTGTCCCCGAAGAAAAACGAGAGACCGGCGAATATTATGAGCAGAATGAAATACAGAAGTCTGCTCGGACGCAGAAACCTCGGCAGCTTGTTGTTCACCGCGCGTCGCCCCCCCTAAAAATCCCGATACGGCATTTTACAATAAAGCCGAAGGTTTTTCAAGACGGGATAAAGAAAAAAGGCTCTACTCCCGTTTTAAAGGTGTAGTATATCTCCATATCCGGATCCGTGTCCTTCTCATAGCCGGAGGACGGCAGCCATTCGCTGTACGCGCGGGCGAACAGCGAGGGGATTTCCGCGCCCATATCGTCATGCTCCGAGCCGCGCTCTCACATCCGCTTCAAACAATTCGCTTCCCGGCGCGCAGTCATTCGTGAACAAATGCGCAAGCGCTCCGTCCCTGTCCCGGAATATAAGATACCACGAGTCCGGGTAGGTATCGAGCAGCCATCCGTCCGCGTCCAGTTCCATCCCGCCGGCGAGCGCGATCTTGTCCGGGGTCGTCGTGTGTACGCGCCACCCGAAACGGTAGACCTCGAGATTCATATCGTCATAGCGGTACGCGCGTTCGATGTAGTCTATCCGCCAGTTGTCAAACTCCGCTCCGAGTTCCCTCTGTCCTTCAAGCCCGATATCGCGCCGGCCCTCGTAATCGCCCTCCACCCAATCGACGGCGGCGGCGAGAACGGCGTCCGGCACATCGACGTCGTCGGGGAGTATGCCGATCCGCGCCAGGTTTATTGCCGGATCCGTCCTCAGCCACAGCCCGTACTCCGTGACGGCACCATCCCCGTCGCCGCAGAGTATCCGATACCATCTGAACGCGTTGCCCAGTTGGTAATCGTCAGAGTTTGAACTGAGCGCGTCGCCGAAGTTTTTCTGAATATCGAAGCTTACCAAATTGCCGCC
The DNA here is from genome assembly GCA_031279125.1 of Oscillospiraceae bacterium. Taxonomy (GTDB): domain Bacteria; phylum Bacillota; class Clostridia; order Oscillospirales; family Oscillospiraceae; genus JAIRRO01. Next base: position 10,895 of record JAITJC010000092.1, on the reverse strand, counting down.
GGAATACGTTACTTCGAGCGTCTTATCCGTCGCGTCGGCATATTTGCGCGAGCCGTCCGCCTTCGCGATGACTTCGACGACGCTCACCGCGTCGGGTCGATTTTCACCGAAGTTCAGGCTTACCGTCGAGCCGAGTTCGGCATACGGGATATGCTCGCTGTCGCCGAGCGTCAAAACGGCGGATTTGCCCTCGCGGCTGATCGTCGCTTCCGGATAACGCTCTTCCGCTTCGCCGCTCCCCGCGCCGAGCATCGCCGCGCAGCCCGCGAGCAGTATCACGAGCGCGGCGGAGCAAATAACTGTCATTTTCGTAGCTTTTTTATGATTCATAATCGCGCCGAGCCTTTCTTTGAGGGATTTTTTTCGTTCGCACATCGTCGTTGACAGGATGGCGCGCGGCATTTTTGTGTCGGCGGCTACGGCTATCAGCGTATCGCCGTAGCTCTGTCTGCCGTCCGCGTCGAGCCGCGCGATAACCGCCTCGTCGCAGGCGAGTTCGCAGGCGCGGTCAATTTCGCGCCGCGCGAGCCACACAAGCGGATTGAACCAATGCAGGGAACACGCGAGAACCGACAGCCACTTGACGAGAATATCATGCCTCCGCAGATGCGTAAGCTCGTGGAGCAGGACGCTTCGCAGCTGTTCGTCGGAATACTCGTTGTCGGGCAGGATAATCGCGGGACGGAACAATCCAATCAGCATCGGCGTTGCGGCATTTGCGTTAAGAAACAGGCGCGGCGGTTTCTCGGTCAATTCGGCAAGCGCCGAGATTTGTTCTTGCGACGCCGATCTGCTATGTTTCTTGACAACGTATTCGGCGTAGCTGTAATAGCTGAAAGCGAATACCGACAGGAAGATAAGCGCGCCGATATACCAGATCACTCTTGCCAGATCCACGGCGTTCGTCACCCACGGTTCCGGCACAAGCGCGTCAACGGTTTCCCGGTATTCTTCCGGGACGCCGATGTATCCGTCGCCGTCGGGGCGTTCGTAGGATTCTATTCGCTCGCCGACTTCCTGCGCCGTCACGACGTACCAATCCACCGCGTTTGAAATTGAAGGCACCTGCTCCGGAATCGCGATAAACTCCGACGCGGGTACGAGGAAGGCCGCGAGCGCGACGAGCCACAGATAATATTGCGCCGCCTTGGGCAAGCGGTTCTTTAGAATCGGCTTTGCGGCAAGCAACACGGCGGTTATCGCCGCGCCCGTCAGTGTCATTACAACCAGCGCCCGGAAAGCTTCGACGCTTGTCTCAAAAATGAAAAAACTCACTTCTCGCCGCCCCCTTTCACCTTGAAGCAGGCTTTGAGCTCGTCAATGTCGCTCTCGGACAACTCCCCGCTGTCAACGAGCGCGGCGACGAGCTTCTTCGCGCTCCCCTCAAACACGCGGCCAAGGAATCCCGGCATCTCGGCGCGGACGTATTCGGCCTCGCTGACGAGCGGAACGTACTGCGCCGGGCCGTATTTGTCCAGGGGCTCAATCACCCCCTTGCCGCGCAGACGGAACACAAGCGTCTTGATCGTGGAGTGGTTCCATTTCGTCGTTTGCAGGAGCGTTTCGCGGATTTGCGCGAGCGTCAGCGGACTTGCGCGCCACAGGAGCCGCATGACCTCCAGTTCGGCGTTCGCGATTGATTTACCGGGCATATATCCCACCTCCGATTTTGAATGTAGTTGTATTCTACATCAGTAACCGGAGCTTGTAAAGCAAAAAAACGCGCCGCAGACAAAAAATTTTTCCGCCTCGACGACGGCCTCACGCGCGCCCGCAGCGCGAATAACGCGCCGCCGCGGTGTGGGGACGGCATTTTGCGGTCTTTCGTCCCGATTGCGCGCACCACCTTCTTGACGAATCATTTCGTTTGTAGCGATTTCAGAAGCGCTCTACACTATATATTGTATGCACATAACTCGATTTGCCTACAAACGAAATTATTCTTGACATAGAATTGTCAAAGGAGTAATATACGGATATAAGCTGCCGAAAAAAGTTGAGCTCAGATTAAAAGGAGAGGAGCGGGACGATAGCGCAACGGCGTACAGCGGTTCATCTTTCATTTGGCATCAAAACAGAAAGGATATAATACTCTTGAAAAAAGTGTTTGCCATGATCTTTGCGGTCGCGTTAACGGTGGCGGTTGCCTTTTACGCCTATGCGTCCGAGAGCCCGGTTTTGCCCGATGAACCGGCGCCGCAGACAGAGACCGTCCCCGAGTTCGACATACACGACACGACGACCGTGTATGAATATCCGGATGTCGTCGTGTATCCGCAAGGAGTGTACGATCACCCCGTGACGGTTGACGGCGTGGTTTACGACAATTTGACTTGGGACAACGGTTTCCCGCCGCTGTCCGACGGTTTTGAGGCGCGTATATTTGAGTCTATAAAAGACGAGATTGAGCGCGCCCAAAACGACCCCGATACCGCAAAGCTTGTCGAAGGGGATCCGTTGCGCGGAGATAATCCGCCGACAGTCGCCACAACGCTGCCTTATACCGCGAACGGCACGAATGTCCAGAGTTATGTGTACACGGATAAACTCTTCCCGCCGAACTCAAACGGAAGAATTTACACGTCTTTTACAGGCCAGACCAGCGGCGGGAACTCCACGGTGACAATAGAGCTTTACGTGAAAACGCCGCAGGGGATCCATGTGTTTGTCGACAGCGCAAGCTTAGGCAATGCCAGCGGTTGGAGCACATACGCAAACACATGGGAAGGGCTTAATACTTCGGGGTATTATTACTTCAAAGTAACAAAAACAGATACATCCAACACCATTACATTCACTATGGCTTGCAAAGCCACGATTTGAAGCGCCTCCTTCGGGAGTTTCCCGTTCGCGAGAAGTGCCCGGGCGCTGTCGGCGGGCGATATAGTACGGTGCCGCGCCCCCGCCCCGGCTTTCGCCGGGGCGGGGGCTTTTTCGCGTGTCAAGGAACTGTTTGATGAAACGGCGAAGAGCGAAAAAATTCAATAAAAACAAGTATTGCGTTCCGCAACGGAATGTGATATTTTATTATACTGCGAAGCGGCATAAGGTCGCGGTGCCATGACGCGCGGCACCCGCCGCGCCCGCAGGCGCGTTCCCCGTGCGGGAGCACGTTAAGCGCGGCCGCGATTTATTCGCGGCAAGCGGTATATCAAAGGAGAGATACTGTTATGCCATTTAAGCCTGTCCCGCAAAAGTTCAACGCGAAAATCAACTCTCTCACCGTCGGCACGGGAGACAGGACAGCGACGCTGGGGGGGGAATCCTCGTACCCTTTTTACGGCTTCGACGCGCCGATTGAAAACCGCCCCAAAATCGGCGTGGAGATTTCCGACATCGGCGCAGACAATTCGCTGCCGGGAATCGCGGAGTATTACAAGGGCTGTTCCACACTGCCTGAGCTCGCGAAGCGGGCGTCCGAAATGCCGGGCGCGGACTTCCTCGCGATAAGCCTCGACGGGGCGCACCCGGACAACGGGGATCGTTCCGTGGAGGACACGACGGCGCTTGTGAAGGAAGCGGCGGCCGCCGTCGATATCCCAATCGTCATAGAGGGCTGCCGGAATATCGAAAAGGACGCGAAACTCTTTGAGAAGATAGCCGAGGCGCTCGACGGGCGCAACGTGCTGTTCCTGTCGGCGCGGGAGGAGAACTACAAAAGCGTGTCGGCGGCGGCGGCGATGGCGTACTCCCAGAAGATAGGCGCGGAGTCGGCGGTGGACATCAACCTCGCCAAGCAGCTCAACGTGCTCATATCCCAGATGGGGGTGAAAACCGAGAGCGTGGCGATGAACCTCGGCTCGGCGGCGGCGGGCTACGGCTTTGAGTACGTCGCGACGACGTTCGACCGCGTGAAGTCCGCGGCGCTCGCCCAGAACGACAACATGCTGCAAATGCCCATAGTGACGCCCGTGGCGTCAGAGACCTGGACGGTGAAGGAATCCATCGTGTCCGAAGCGGACTTCCCGGAGTGGGGACCCGCTGAAGAGCGCGGCGTCAATATGGAGATAGCGACAGCCTCGGCGTGTCTCGCCGCCGGCTCGAACGCCGTCATTCTGCGCCACCCGGAATCCGTGGCGGCAGTTTCAAAGCTCATCGCAGAGCTTATATAGGGGGGACGGATTTATGGCTCTGAAAGGTTTGGACATTTTCAAGCTTACGCCGAAGACGAACTGCAAGGACTGCGGCAACCCGACGTGCATGGCCTTCGCGATGAAGGTCGCGCAGGGCGCCATTGAGCTCGGCAAGTGTCCGCATTTGTCGGAAGAGGCGAAGACGCAGCTCGGGGATGCCGCCGCGCCCCCGATGAAGAAAATCGAAATCGGCAAGGGGGAGGACAAGTTCACGCTCGGCGGGGAAACAGTCCTCTTCCGCCACGACAAGACCTTCGTTTCCAAGAACCTCTTCGCCGTCGCGGTGTGTGAGGACAGCATAGACAAAAAGCTCCCGGACGTGCGCCGGGTGGATTACGACCGCCTCGGCGAGCGCATGTACGTGGAGTTCCTGAACGTAATCGACAAGGGCGACGCGGACAAGTTCGCCGACACAGCGAAAAAGGCCGCCGCGGAGGGGCGCGGGGTCATCCTCGAAACGGCGGACGCCGCCGCGGCGGAAAAGGCCCTCGCCGTCGCGGGGGACAGGGTCATTTTGAACGGCGCGAACGCGGCGAACTACGAGCGCTTCGCGGAGATAGCGGGGGAGCGGGCCGCGCTCGGCGTCTCCGGGAAAACCCTCGACGAGCTATACGACACCGTGGCGGCGCTCGAAAAGCTCGGCTTCAAAAACCTGATACTCGACGTGACGGGAGAGACGGTAAAGGACACGTTCGCCGCCGCCGTTCAGGCGCGCCGCGCCGCGCTGAAAGACAACGACAGGACATTCGGCTATCCGTCCATCGTGAACCTGCACAAGCTGGCGAAGGGTGAGGCGCATCTGCAAACGGCGCTGGCGAGCGTATTTACACTCAAATACGGCTCTATCATAATAATGAGCGAAATGGAATACGCGCAAGCCCTGCCGCTTTACGGCCTGCGCCAGAATATATACACAGACCCGCAGAAGCCGATGAAGGTGGAGCCGGGCATTTACCCCATAGGCGGCGCGGACGAAAACTCCATCTGCGTCACGACGGTGGATTTCGCGCTGACGTACTTCGTTGTGTCCGGCGAGCTGGAACGCTCCGGCGTGCCGCTGAATCTGCTCATCTCCGACGCCGGGGGCTACTCTGTCCTGACGGCGTGGGCGGCGGGCAAGCTCTCCGCAGGCTCAATCGCGAAGTTTATGAAGGACTTCGACATCGAGGGGAAGATCAAGTCCCGCACGCTTGTGATCCCCGGCAAGGTGGCGGTGCTCAAGGGCGAAATCGAGGAAAAGCTCGCGGGCTGGAAAGTCGTCGTCGCCCCGAACGAGGCGGTGGAACTCGTCAAGTTTTTCCGCGAGTTCAAATCGTAAATATACATTCTACATCTACTTTTTATTTTATCAGGAGGCGCGACAATGGGTAAATTCATAGTTATCGGCGAGCGTATTCACTGCATATCCCCCGTTATCAACAAGGCGATGCAGGAGCGGGACCCGGAGCCTATCTTAAAGCGCGCGCGCGAGCAGATAGAGACGGGCGCCGCATATCTCGACGTGAACATCGGTCCTTCCGAAAAAGGCGGGGAAGAGCTTATGAAGTGGGCAGTAACGACGATCCAGCAGGCGTGCGACAACGTTCCGCTCTGCCTCGACACGTCGAACAGGAAGGCGATTGAGGCGGGCATATCCGTCTACAACCGCTCCAAGGGCAAGCCCATCGTGAATTCCGCCGACGCGGGCGACAGGATAGAGAACATCGACCTCGCCGCCGCGAACGACGCCATCGTTCTCGCGCTTTGCTCAAAGGCGGGCATATCCTCCGACAACGATGAGCGCATGGGCTATTGCCAAGAGCTTTTGGAGCGCGGCATGGGGCTTGGCATGGATACGGAAGACATCTGGTTTGACCCGCTGTTCCTCGTCGTCAAGGGGATGCAGGATAAGCAGATGGAGGTTCTCTCGTTCATCAAGGATCTCTCCGATATGGGGCTAAACTCCACGGGCGGACTCTCGAACATCTCCAATATGATGCCGAAGCACATCAGACCGATTATGGACTCCGCGATGGTCGCGATGGCGATGTACTGCGGGCTGACGTCCGCGATCGCCAACCCGGCGGACCTCAGGCTTATGGAGACAATCCGCAGCTGCGACGTCATAAAGAACAACACGCTCTACGCGGACAGCTATCTGGAGATATAAAAAACCGGGGCGGCAAAACTGTTAACGGCCCTGCGGCTTGCCGCAAGGCCGTTATTTTCACCTCGCGGAACTCCCCGGTGGCGCCGTGGTTTTCTTACGCAAGGCGGTTGCCCCGCGCGCCGTCTATAAGCTCCGCGAGCAACCGCGCGTCCGTCCGCGCCCGCTCGCCCTGTTCTCGCGCCAACCGCTCCAGCCGCGCCGAGATCTCCGCGCGGTTTTCAGAGACCGCGCGCGCCGAGGAGAGGGCGCGTTCCGCGTCAAATTCCTCCGGCGTACCGAGGTTCGGAGCGCCGAGCAGATCGAGATACGCGCGGAGCTTGGGATCGATGTCAATCCCGAGCGGCGGCGTCCCCGTCCGCGCCGCGAAAATCAGCGTGTGCAGACGCATCGAGACGGCGAAGTCCGCTTCCCCTATAAGTCCGAAATATTCCCGGAGCGTCAGCTCGCGCGGCGGGACGACGGCACCGCCCTCCATGCGCTCTGAGACGGCGCGGCACGCCGACAAATCCCCCGGGGGCTGCATAGGCAAGAGCAGGATTTCTATCCCGAGCTCGCTTTTCGCCATGTCGCAGAACCGTGCGAGCTCCGATACGAAGCGCTCATCCGCGCCTCGCTGTCTCACGGAGACGACGGCGAAGCGCCGTCCGCCCCCCGGTCCCACGGCGGCGAGGATTTCCCGCCGCTCGTCCTCCGCGGGCAGTTCCGCCGTGAACACGGGGTCGCTCGTTATCGCCATGTCGTCCCTCGCGACGCCCATTGAGACAAGCTCTTCCCGCGAGCGCTCGTCGCGCAGCGTGACGACGTCCGCGGACTCCACGGCGCGCCGCACGCGCCGCCTGTTCCGCTCGCGCGTCACCGGGCCTATGCCGTTCGCGTAAATCATCACGCGCCGCCCCAGTGAGCGCGCGAGCGATAAAATCGCGAGGTAATACAGAAGCGAGCGCGTGGATGTGTGATCCTGAAGCAGGCTGCCGCCCCCGAACACAAGCGCATCGCACCGCCGGAGCGCCCACAGGACGCTCGCCGGGTTGAATCGGTTCACGGCCTTATAGCCGTACCGCGCGCGCGTCAGGCGCGGGTTTTTGGAAAGCACGGTTATCTCCGCGTCGGACTGCGTTTCGGCGATGGCGCCGTGCACCGCCTGCATGATGGCCTCATCGCCCGCGTTGTTGAAGCCGTAATATCCGCTCATCACGACGCGGCGGCGGGGACGGGCCGTGGCCGCGCGCCCGGAGAGAAGCTCCGCGTAGACGCGCTCGCAGTCGTCCGTCATGCGCGCGACGGAACAGCGCTCCGTCACAAGCTCGCGCCCGAACGCGCCGAGCCGGGCGGAGCCGATGTCGAACGCGGGCTTTCCGAATTCGCGGAAAAACCCCGCGATATCCTCCGCGAGTGTTTCCGCCGACGTCTCACCGTGCCCCCGGCACGTGAAATTCGTTTTCACCGCAAGCTCCGAATTTTCCTTTGACAGCAGTCCCAGATACCCTTCGCTCCCGGCGAGTATTACGGGCTTTCCGCAGGACATGGCTTCAATCGCGGCGCGGGATACGCCGACAAATAAATCGCTTACCGCCAGAAGCTCCTCCACATCCGTCCGCCCGCCGGTGAACATCACGACCTCGCGCCCGCACTCCGCGTTCACATCCTCGGCAAACTCCCGCAACTCGCCCTCCGCGTCGCCGCCGCCGACTATGATGATCCTGAGCTTCGGCACGCTCCGGGAAAGCGCGGGCGCCGCGCCGATAAGCTCACGCACGGCGACCACCGGCGCCGAAGCCGTCTTGTCAAGGCGTGAGACGTTTACGACCGCGGGCACCGTTTCCGGTATGCCCAGCTCGCGCCTGACGCGTCTGCCGGATACGCCGGGCGAAAACCGCTCCGTATTGACGCCGTTCACCGTTACCGTTATATTTTCGCTTTTCACCCTGTAGTTTTCAAGCAGATACGCCTTTATATCCTCCGACACCGCAAGCGTTTTCTCACCCCAGTTCGTGAGATACCGCATAGGCCCGCGCGCGTTGAACACCCAGTGAGCCGTCGTCACGAAGCGGAATTTATAAATCGGCTTCAAAAGCCCGCATAAAAACGCCGGAATACGCGCGTGCGCGTGGACAATATCGTATTTTTCGGTCTTCATCAGAAAGGAGAGCGCGCCCAGCGCGCGCGCCATATCGCGCGGACGGCGGGTGTTGAGCGGCGCCGTAAAATGCTTCGCCCCGCACCCCGTTATATCCTCAACATATACGCCTCCGGCGGACACGACGGTTATATCGTGTCCGCGTCGCGTAAGCTCCCGCGCCAGCTCCGTGATGTGCGTCTCCGCCCCGCCGATGCCGAGGCTCATCGTTGCCAGCAGTACCCGGCTCATCGCGCCGCCGCGATGCGGCCTATCGTCCCCGTCACGGCGGCGTACTTCGTGACGTATTTCTGCTCTTGGTTGACGTTCAGCGCGAACGTGCGGTCGGCGTAATAGCTCCCGTTCGAGACGGAGCAGTTTGCCAGGACTGTTATGAACGCATCCGCCTTGCTCTCGATTTTCCCTATGACGTACGTCCCGTCGGCCTTCTGGGAAACAGTCTCCGCGTCCCGTATCTCAACGCCGGTGATCTGCCCCGCAGGCACGCCGCTTTCAAGCCAGATATAGTCCCCCTCGCGCAGGAGCCGCGCCACGGAGACGCGTATGTTGCGCGCCTCCACTGTGTACTCCACGGGGACGGGGTTCAGCGCCCCCGAAATCTGCTCCACGACATTCTTTTTCATCGCGGCGGCGAGGACGACGACGGCGGCGGCGAGGACGACGATTATATCGACGACGCTGACCTTGCCGAATACACGCCCGTTTTCGTCTATGAATTTTCTCATCCCTCTTGCCTCTCCATATCCGTGATATTTCCCTGCCCGGCGTAGCCCCGCCCCGTCACCGACAGGCTCATCCCGCCGCGCGGAGTGAAGCCGCCCGCGTTTATCTCGCTGCCCGTGTCCACGGCGTCGAGCGAAACGGTTATGACGGCGATCTCACGCCCGGGCATCTCCGCTAAGATATAGTCTCCCGTGAAGCCGTCCTTGGACGTCGGGGCGTACGGGAAGCTCTCCACGGACACCACCGTCCCGATATACCGCTTCTCGACAACCTCTGACAGGGAGTCTCCGGGCTGTATGAGCGCCGCCGTCCCCTCCGGCAGATCGTGCAGCTCCAGCGTGTATTTCACCGTCACGGACCTGCCGGTCCCCGGTGCCGCGCCGCCCCCGGCACCCGTCAGACGCAGCAGCAGGAAGCCCGCGCCGAGCGCCGCTATGATGATAACCGCGTCGAAAAAATTGAATCGAAGCTTGAATTTGCGTTTTTGCGTGTCCATCCTATTCCTCCGTGTGTTTTTCAGCGCGCCGGCGCGCCGCGAGCGCCCTGTATACGTCCTCCGTTTTCCGCACGGGCACCGCGGCGGTGAAGCGTTCCTCATATATCTCCCGCGCGCGGCTTGACATGCGCGCGCGTTCCGCCGCGTCGCTATACAGACGCCGTATCGCCTCCGCGAGCGCCGCGGCGTCCCCGCTCCGGAAGAGCAGCCCGTTTTCCCCGTCCTCTATGAGATGCCGGTTCCCCTCGGCGTCGGACGCTATGGCGGGGACGCCTATGCTCATCCCCTCTATCAGAGACATGTTCGACGTTTCGGAGTAGGACGCGTTGATTTGAACGTCCGTGATGTTCTCTATCCTCCAGATATCCGGTACAAAGCCCGTGAACACGCAGTTTTTGAGATCTCGCGCGGCGGCGCTCGCGTGAAGCGCGCCGCAGAGACTGCCGTCCCCGGCGATTATGAAGCGTATGGGCAGTTCGCGCAATGCCTCCGCCGCGTCCAACACAAGCCCGTGCCCTTTGACAGGTTCGAGACGCGCGATTATTGAGCAGACGAATTCACTTTCCGATATTTGAAGTTCCGCGCGCGCAGCGGCCTTCTCCGCGGGCGTCATTTCCCGCGCCCGCTCCGCGCCGTTCATCATCGTCGCGATTTTCGAGGGGTCGGAGCCGAGTTCCAGGAGTTTCTCCGCCGCCGCCGGGGATATCGCTATAATCACGTCCGAAAGTGCGTTGTTGACGGTGCCGACGAGTTGCCTCATCGGAAAGGACATCAGTGCGCGGGAATTTTCGTACGCGCAGTGGCGCGTGTGTACCGTCGCGCAACCGCAGAGTCTCGCCGCCGCCCGGGCGGCAAGGCTCGCGTGGGTGTGGACAACGTCGGGCTTAAGCTCGCGGAAAACGCGCCGGAACGCGCATACCTGCTCCGGGGAAAAGGATTTATCCGGGACAATGTCTATTTCGAGCGTGTCTATTTCGAGCTCGCGCAGACGCGCGGCCAGCATGGAACCGCGCGGTAGGACGACGGTATGCCGGAACTCCCGGCGGTCGGTGTTCTTCATAAAGTTGAGAAGCACCATACCCGCACCGCCGATGTTCGAGTCCGTTATTACGTTTACAACTCTAATCATCCGCAGTCACCGTCTCCGCGTCTCCGAGCCGTGAGAGCGCCATGCCGAGCCCGACCGACGCCCAGAACACGAGCGTGACGCGGTAATTGTAGAATGAATAATCCGTCACGCCCTGGGCCAAAAATCCG
>JAITJC010000070.1 GCA_031279125.1 Oscillospiraceae bacterium | reverse complement strand
GCGGCGGAGTTGATCCGGTACCCGGAAGAGAGCTTCGCGATGGACTTCGTAAGTCCGGTCTGGTTGATGCCGTAGTAGCGGTGCGCGTTCAGCGCGGGGACATTGTTCTGGATTCTCATGTTTTAACACTTCCTTGAAAAATATTTACCTTGCGCGTTCCGTCCCGCAAGGCGCGGGGGTTATTCATCAACGCGCCCCGATGTGCACCTCCGGGCGCGGCGACGACTGTTATTGCGGCGAGGGCGGTTTACAGATCCGACACCGTCTCCGGCGCGGCCTCCGGCGCCTCGGGCGCCTTCCCTCGCGAACGCTCGTACACGGCGCGGCGGAGGACGGGAACACCCCTCGGCGCCTCGACGCCTATCTTAGACACACCCCTGCCGTCTATGATCTTCACCTTGATACCATCGCCTATCATTATGTAATCGCCCTCCTTGACACTCAGCAGAAGCATGGCGGACACTCCTTCCGTCCGGCGACCGCAACGGAATTGATATTCCGTGGTAATACCGAGCCGCGCGCGCCGCCCCATGACAAGCTCCGGGCATGAATAACGCCCCCCGGGGCGTCCCCGGGGGGCGTTATTCACCAAAAAAGGCGCGGGAAAGCAAGCCGGGATGAAAAATATTTTCACCCGGCTGTAAAGCCGCGCCCTTTTTCGTCCGATATATCCCTTGGAAGCGTCTGCGGGTTGTTGTTCCCGCGTTCCGCTCCCGCTTTATGTACCGGGGCCGGCACCCGTTTTACCACGGAATATCAATTCCGTGGTGTTTTTGTTTTTATCTACAGCAGCAACGGAAGCGCCGCTATGCGGCGCCGCAGGGAGGCCGCCGTGGGCGCCGTATATATCCTCGTCGTGTTCACGTCGGAGTGGCCGAGCACGTCCGCGAGCTCCGCGAGACTCGGTATCGCGGCGTGGAATATCCGCGCGAAGAGTTTCCTCACGTTGTGCGGAAACGCGCGCGCGGGCTCCACCCCCGCTTCCGCGCACAGGGCTTTCATCTCACGCCATACGGAGAATCTGTCCACGGGCCGCCCCGTGCGCGTTACGAACACCGGGCCGCGCGTTATCCCGCGCCGCCGCGCGTATTCCGTCAGCCTCCGTCTCAGCTTGTCCGGGAGGAACACGCCGCGTGTCTTCCCTTTCATCGTCACTTCCGCTTCCCCGCGCTCCGCCGCTTCCGCCGTCACGAAGCGCAGTTCCGACACGCGCAGTCCCGTCGCGTGCAGTGTCCGCAGCACGAGCGCCGTGCGGTCCCGGCCCAGCCGCTCCGCCGCCGCGAGCAGACGCGCGAAGTCTTCTTTCCGCAGCTCCCGCTTTTCGTCCGCGTACGCGCGCTTTTGTACTTTAAGCGGCGCCGCGCGCAGTTCCTCCCGTCCGAGGTATCCCAGATAGCTGTTCACCGCAGCGAGCATTCCGTTCGCCCCCGCCGCGCTGTGCCGCCCCGCCGCTTCTTTCCTGTAGCTCTGCACGCTTTCCCTCGTCAGACCGCACTCCCGCGCGCGTTCCTCGAACCGCCGCGCGTACCGCGCGTATTTCTCCGCCGTCGCTTCGCTGCGTCCCGCCGCGAGCAGCGCCCGCGCGAACCGTTCCGCGCTGCGCGCGGGGCGCGTTTCCTTTTCCGTCCGCCGTTTTGCCGTTTGCTTCATATCGCGTTTCCTCCTTGTTCTTTTCGTGTTCTTTTCGGGCTATGCGGGTATTATGCCCGCGCCGCGCATTATATCCGTGAAAATGGGGCTTTTCAAGCGGGGGGCGAGGGCTTCCGCCTCGTCCTTGCGCGCTGCGCTAAGCCTCGCCTCCTCAATTGCTCAATGTATATTTGCGCGATGAATATAAAACGCGCAAAACGGAGTATACAGGCGCGGGCAATTAAACTTGCAATTTTCACCGTGTTTCGCGCATGTCTTCGCGGTTGCAGCAACGCCGGAAATGTTGTATAATTGCGTCCGCAGCGCGGCTTGCCGCAGAACGGGCGCCGCGCGGGAAAGGAACGGCGCAATGTACGACATTCTCATCATCGGCTCCGGCCCCGCCGGGCTGTCAGCCGCGATCACGGCGCGCGCGCGCGGAAAGAGCGTCGCCGTAATTTCAAACAGCGCGGCGGAGAGCGGGCTGTGCAGGGCGCCCCTCATAGCGAACTACCCCGGACTGCCCGGCATGTCGGGCGCGGAGCTTTCGGACAGGCTCGTCTCTCACGCGCGCGGGCTGGGCGCCGCGATAATCACGGGTCGCGTCGTAAGCGCCCTGCCTCTGAAAGGCGGCTTCAGCGTCGGTTGGGGCGGCGAGTTCGAATCCGGCGGGGCGCTCATTCTCGCGCTCGGGGCGGTGCAGACATCCGTATTCCCCGGCGAGACGGAGCTTCTCGGGCGCGGCGTATCCTACTGCGCGACGTGTGACGGCATGCTGTATCGCGGAAAAAGGGTCGTCGTCGTGCCGCTCGCGCCGGACGCGGGGGCGGAGGCCGGGTATCTGCGTTCCATCGGCTGTCTTGTCACGGAGGTCACGGCGGACGACATAGAAATTCTCGGCGGGGACAAGGTCAAATCCGTGTCGGCGGACGGAGAGAGCATCCCGTGCGACGGCGTTTTCATCCTGCGTGAGACCGTCGCTCCATCCGCGCTGCTGAGGGGGATTGAGACGCGCGGCGGGTATATAAAAACGGATGAGACCATGTCCGCGTCCGTGCGCGGCGTTTTCGCCGCCGGGGACTGCGCGGGAGGCGTAAAGCAGATCGCCAAGGCCGTCGGGGAGGGCCAGCGCGCGGCGTTTTCCGCCATATCGTACATAGAGGGGGCGGGCGCGTGACGGCGGCGCGATCGGTTTTTGTCGTCACGGACATCCGTCCGCTCCGCCGCGGCATATTCTCCGTGACGTTCGACGCGCCGGAGCTTGCGGTCTCTGCGGAACCGGGGCAATTCGTGCATATAAAATGCGGTCGCAGCCGCCCGCTCCGCCGCCCGTTCGGCATAAGCGACGCGAGTGGGGACAAGCTCACCGTCGTTTTTGAGGTTCGCGGGGAGGGTACGAAATGGCTTGCCGCGAGCGAACCCGGACGGCGCGTGGATATAAACGGGCCGCTCGGACACGGTTTTTCAAGCGTCGTGGGCGATATACTCATCGCCGGGGGCGGTCTCGGCGCGGCGCCGATGCTGTTCGCCGCTCGGCGGGCGCGCGGGCGCGCCGTGGCTGTGCTGGGCTTTCGCGGCGCGGCAAGCGCGATTCTGACGGAGGAATTTGAAAGCGCGTGCGAAAATATTTTCGTCACGACGGATGACGGTTCCCTCGGACTGCGCGGCACGGCGTCTCTCCCGCTTGGGGAATTGCTGAAAACGGGCAGATATTCCGCCGTGCTCGCCTGCGGGCCGAGGGCTATGCTGCGCGCCGTCGCGGAGCTATCCGAGCGCGCCGGCGTCCGCTGCGAGGTATCGCTTGAGGAGCGCATGGGCTGCGGCGTCGGCGCGTGCCTCGTCTGCGCGTGCAGGACGAAGAAGGACGGCGCGGACAAGATGAGCCGCGTGTGCTTCGACGGGCCTGTCTTCGACTCGCGGGAGGTGGTCTGGTGAGCGTTGACACGCGCGTGACGTTCGCGGGTGTGGAGTTCAAGAATCCCGTCGTCACGGCGTCCGGCACATTCGGCTTCGGGCGCGAGTACTCGAAATACTACAGCCTGTCGGAGCTCGGCGGCGTCTGCACTAAGGGACTCACCGTCCGCGCGCGTCTCGGCAATCCCCCGCCGAGGATGGCGGAGACGCCCATGGGTATGCTCAACTCCGTCGGACTGCAAAATCCCGGCGTCGATGAATTCATAAAGACCGAGCTGCCGTTTATGCGCGGTTTCGACACGCGCGTCATCGCGAACATCGCGGGAGAGACGATTGAGGAATATGCCGAGCTGGCGGAGAAGCTCTCCGGCGCGGGCGTGGATATGATAGAGGTCAACGTGTCCTGTCCCAACGTAAAAGCGGGCGGTATGCAGTTCGGCGTCACGGCATCCTCCGTCGCCGCCGTAACGCGAGAGACGCGCCGCCGCTCGCGCGTCCCCATAATGCTGAAGCTCTCTCCGAATGTCACGGACATCGCGGAGACGGCCCGCGCCGCCGAGGGCGAGGGCGCGGACGCCATTTCCCTCATGAATACGTTGCTCGGCATGAGAATCGACATCAAAACGCGCCGCCCCCTGCTCGCGAACAACACGGGCGGGCTCTCCGGCGCGGCTGTTTTCCCCGTGGCTGTCAGAATGGTGTGGCAGGCGCGCGGCGCGGTGAAGCTCCCGATTCTCGGCATGGGCGGGATCTCGACGGGCGAGGACGCCGTCGAAATGCTGCTGGCGGGGGCAAGCCTTGTCGGCGTCGGCACGGCAAGCTTCTCGCGCCCCGGTGCGGCGCTATCCGTCAGGGACGGGATTGCGGCGTATATGCGCGAATACGGCGTCGGCTCCGTCTCGGAGCTTACGGGAAAGGTTGAAATATTTTGACGCAAATTTATCTCATCAGGCACGCGGAGGCGGAGGGGAACATCTACCGCCGCTATCAGGGGCATTACGACAGCCTCATAACAGAGCGCGGGAAAAGGCAAATCGCCGCCCTCGCGCGGAGATTCGACGGCGTGAGGATAGACGCCGTGTATTCAAGCGACCTTTACAGGGCTTATAAAACCTCAGAGGCCGTCCGGCTTCCAAGGGGGCTTCCCGCCGTAACGGACGGACGCCTGCGCGAAATCTCGCTCGGCGGCTGGGAGGATACGCCGTTCGGGGAAATCGCGGCGCTTGATCCCGGCATGGCGTATAACTTAGACAACGACCCGTGGAGGTGGAGCGCGCCCGGCGCCGAGACATACGCCGCAGCCCGGTCTCGTATGCTGGAGGTCATGCGCGAGATTGCGGAACGCCGCGCCGGGGAGAA
Source organism: Oscillospiraceae bacterium (assembly GCA_031279125.1). Classification (GTDB taxonomy): domain Bacteria; phylum Bacillota; class Clostridia; order Oscillospirales; family Oscillospiraceae; genus JAIRRO01. Next base: position 57,862 of record JAITJC010000070.1, on the reverse strand, counting down.
TGTCGCGGTGTTCTCTCACGGGTTGGCGATGACCGCCTTTCTCTGCGCCGTTCTCAAAATCCGCGACGCGGAGGCGCTTTCCGGCCTCCGCGGCCATATGAATACGGCGGTGTCCGTATTTGAGTACGACAGCGGCGCGTTCAAGCTGCGCACATACAGCGATTACTCGCATTTGACGGAGGATTTGAAGCAGCGCAAGCCGGGGCTTCACGCGCGTTTCGCGGAGACCTCCCCCGGAGAATACGACGTCACGGCGGACGGCGTCAAATGCGGGGAACTCTCGCTTGACCTCGACAGCGGGGCTTCCGGGGGCGCGGGCATGATTTCGCGCCTCGCTTTGTACGAAGGCTTTCGCGGGAAGGGGCTCGGCGTACAGCTTCTCGGCCAGGCGGTGTCCGTTTACAGAGGCCTCGGACGGAACCGCCTGCGGCTCGTCCCCGACGGCGTCTCCGACGGGTTTTTTGAAAAGCTCGGCTTTGTCCGCTCCGGCGGCGCGCTCGAAATGGACATCGGGCGGCGGGGGGATGCCTGACGCCCGATGTTCAAACTGCTGAAAACCGATTCCGGCGCGCGGCGAGGGGAGCTTTCAACCCCGCACGGCGCGGTGCAGACGCCGGCTTTTATGAACGTCGCGACACAGGGGGCGATAAAGGGCGGGCTCGACGCCGCCGATCTGCGTGCCGCCGGGTGCCAAATCGCGCTGGCGAATACTTATCACCTTCACCTCCGCCCCGGCGACGAGCTTATACGCGGACTCGGCGGGCTTCATAGGTTTATGGCGTGGGAGCTTCCCATCCTCACCGACAGCGGCGGGTTTCAGATATTTTCCCTTTCCGGCCTGCGAAAGCTCACGGAGGAGGGCGCTCTGTTCGCGTCGCACGTGGACGGCCGGCGCGTTTTTATGTCCCCGGAGGACTCCGTCCGCATACAGTCCAACCTCGGCGGCGATATAGCCATGGCGCTCGACGAGTGCGTCGGGATCCCCGCCGAATACACGTACATGAAAGACTCCTGCGACCGCACATACCGCTGGCTCTCGCGCTGCCGCGACGAGCTTTCGCGGCTGAACGGCTCCGGAAACGCCGTAAACCCCGGTCAGGCGCTGTTCGGGATAAATCAGGGCGCCACCTTCCTCGATCTGCGCGTCGGGCATATGAGACGCATAGCGGAGCTTGAGCTTCCGGGCTACGCGATAGGCGGGCTCGCCGTCGGGGAAACGCACGAGGAAATGTACGGGATCATCGAAGCCGTCACGGAGCATATGCCGTCCGGACGCCCGCGCTATCTGATGGGCGTCGGCACACCCCGGAATATACTGGAGTCAGTTGCGCGAGGGATCGATATGTTTGACTGCGTGATGCCCGCGCGCAACGGGCGGCACGGGCATCTTTTCACGTGGGGCGGCGTTATGAACCTGAATAATGAAAAATACGCCTCCGATCCCGCGCCCGTTGACGATTCCTGCGCCTGCGCGGTCTGCCGGACGTACTCGCGCGCGTATCTGCGCCACCTGTTCAAGGCGGGCGAGGCGCTTGCCTTGCGGCTGGCGGTCACGCACAATCTGTGGTTTTACAACGAGCTGATGTCCCGTCTGCGCGCCGCCATAGACGCCGGGGAATTCGCGGCGTTCCGGCGGGAACATTCGGAACGCCTCTCACTGAGGGTGTGAGCGCGGCGGCGGTATCGTCATCGCCGACGGTCGCCGTGACGGAGACTGTCCTGCCCGCTTCGGGCGTTACCGTGCCTTTGTGTGTCATAAGCCGCCGCCCGCTCTTTCAGCTCTTCAACTCCGCCCAGAGCGCGTCGTACAGGTCAAGCGTCTCCTGCGGCAGGTTCAGGAACGGCTCGCATCTGCCGAGGTCGTCCCGGGACGGAAACATCACCATTATCTCCTCCACGTCAAGCCCCTCGCTGTACAGATCCGCCGCTTCCTCGTTCGGGGAGATATAGCCCGTCACGTCCATATTGGCGATGCACACATCCGTGCTCGTCATAAAATTGATGAACTTTTCGGCGTTTTCCTTGTTCGCCGCGCCTTTCGGGACGCACATCGCGTCGGTAAAGACGTTCGAGCCCTCCTCCGGCAGCGCGTAGCGCAAATCCGGGTTGATTTCCTTCATCGTCAGATAGTCGCCCGTGTAGTACGGGCCGAGCGCCGCCTCGCCGCTTTCGAGCTTGTCGAATATCTTGTCCATCACGTACGCCTGCAGAATGGGCTTCTGCCCCGCGAGCAGTTCGTACGCCTCGCGTATCTCCGCTTCGCTCGTCGTGTTCAGCGAGTAGCCGAGATATTTAAGCGCTATGCCGAACGCGTCGCGCGGGTTGTCGAACATCAGGATCTGCCCTGCGTATTCGGGGTTGAACAGCGCGCCCCAGCTCGTCAGTTCCTCCCCTATCATCGCGGAGTTGTAAATCAGCCCGACGGTACTCCACATATACGGCACGGAGTATTCGCCAGACGGGTCGTAGTCCGGCTTCAGCCGCTCCGGGGATATGAGCTCCGTGTTCGGGATATTGCCGAAGTCGAGCTTTTCGAGCATCCCCTCGTCAATCATCCGCTCCACCATGTAGTCCGACGGGATGATAAGGTCATAGCTCGCCCCGCCGAGCTTCATGGCGGCGTACATTTCCTCGTTAGTCTGGAACGTGGTGTAGTTCACGGTTATGCCCGTTTCCACCTCAAAGTCCACGAATATGCTTTCGTCTATGTACTCACCCCAGTTGTAGACGTTGACCTCCTGAGGTGTCTTTGCGCCCCCGCACGACATCAGCGCCGCGAGGGATGCCGCCGATATGGCCGCGAGAATTGCTCCGGGCAGTTTTTTCATTTTGGTGTGTTCCTCCTGTTTTTTCATTTTTTTAATCTCAGATAAGCGGGACAATGTCCCGCGTTATCGCGTCTTGCGGGGCTTGGTGCCTTTTTTCCGCCGTTCCTCTTGGCTCAGCTCGCGTATGTTTATGGCAAGCAGCAGGAACAGCACGGCGGCAAACATAAGCGAGCTGAGCGCGTTAATTTTCGGGGACACGCGCTTGCGCGTCATGGAGAAAACTTTCATTGACAGCGTCATAACGCCGGAGCCCGCCGTGAAATAGCTTATGACGAAGTCGTCTATCGACATCGTGAACGCTATCATCGCGCCGTTCACGATGCCGGGCATGATCTCCGGCATTATCACCTTCCGGAACGCGCGAAACCACGTGCAGCCCAGATCCTGCGCCGCGTCCACGAGGTTCTCGTCGAGCTGGCGGAGCTTCGGCATAACCGACAGCACCACATACGGTATGTTGAACGTGATATGCGCTATCAAAAGCGTACCGAAGCCGAGGCGGAATTTCAGCACCGAGCCGAGGGACACGAACAACAGGCACATCGCCACGCCCGTTATAATGTCCGCGTTTATCAGCGGGATGTTGTTGACGGACAGGATCGGCGCGCGCCAGCGGCGGCGCATATTGAAAAGCCCGACGGACGCAAGCGTCCCCGCAGCGGTCGCTATCGCGGCGGAAAGCGCGGAAACGGAAATCGTCGTGTAAAACGAGCTCATTATGCCTCTGTCGGCGAGCAGTTCCCCGTACCATTTCAGCGTGAAACCCGTCCACCTCGTCCGGCTGTTCGCCTCGTTGAACGAAAAGACTATGAGGATGAAAATCGGCGCGTAGAGGAACAGCATAACGAGGTACGTGTAAAAACGCCCGCCGGCGCCCTTTTTGCCCGTCATATTATCACCGCCTTGTCCTCGCCCTCTCCGAACTTATTCATAAAGAACATAAATATCATGACGACTACCATCATAACAAGCGCGATCGCCGAGCCCAAATGCGGGTTGTACGCCTGCCCGAGAAACTGCATCTCGATCAAATCGCCGAGCAGGAGATACTTCCCGCCGCCGAGAAGCTGGGATATGACGAACGTCGAAACGGCGGGGACGAACACCATTGTTACCCCGGAGAGCACCCCCGGCAGCGACAGCGGCAGGGTGACGCGCAGGAAAACAGTGCGCGGCGACCCGCCGAGATCCTGCGCCGCCTCTATGAGACTGCGGTCTATCTTCACTATGACGGAGTAAACAGGCAGCGCCATAAACGGCAGGAAGTTGTATACCATTCCGATGACGACCGCCGCCGGCGTATTTATGACGCGCAGCGGCCCGAGCCCGAAAAACCCGAGCAGACGGCTGATAAGCCCCGTGTTCTCCAGGATGGACATCCACGCGTATGTGCGCAGCAGGAAGTTCATCCACATCGGCAGCATCAGAAGCATCAGCATAATCCGCTGCCGCCGCGCCGGTTCCCGCGCGAGGACGTACGCCAAAGGATACCCCAGCGCGAGGCACACGGCGGTCGATATGAGCGCGAGCGCGAACGAGCGCGCGAACACGGACACGTATTTGCCCATGGCGGAAAAGTTCTCCGTCGTGAAGCCTCCGCTCCTCGATGTGAACGCATAAATCACGATGAGAATCACTGGGGCGACAACGAACGCCGCCAGCCACAGCACGTACGGCACGGCGAGGGTGCGCCTCTTCAAGAGTCCGCCTCCTGCGCCGTGCCCGCAGGCACGGCGGCCGCGTCGGAAATTTCGTCGTACTCCGCGGAATACGAGCTGTAATCGCCGAACAGCCCGGAATACCGGCTCTTTTTCATAATGTGTATCCCGTCCGGATCTATTTTAATCCCTATCCTCGCGCCGACGGGCGACAGATCCGTCGTCTGGATCAGCCACTTGAACCCCTTGAAATCGACGATGATGTCGTAGTGCACGCCCTTGAACGTCACGTTCGTGACAGTTCCCGTGAGCATCCCGTCGCCGAGCGCCACTATATCTATATCCTCCGGGCGTATGACGACATCCACCGGCTCATTCGGGGCGAAGCCGCCGTCGAGGCAGGCAAAGCGTCGGCCGAAAATCTCCACGGAACCGTCCGCCGTCATCACGCCGTCCACGATATTCGACTCGCCGATGAAATCCGCGACGAACGCGTTTTCCGGCTCGTTGTAAATATCCTCCGGCGTACCTATCTGCAAAATCTCTCCGCCGTCCATAACGACGACGGAATCGCTCATCGCGAGCGCTTCCTCCTGGTCGTGCGTGACGTACACGAAGGTTATATCCATCGCCTGCTGTATACGCTTCAGCTCGTTCTGCATATCCTTCCGCAGACGCAGGTCAAGCGCCCCGAGCGGCTCGTCGAGCAGCAAAACCTTGGGGCGCAGCACAAGGGCGCGCGCTATCGCCACGCGCTGCTGCTGTCCCCCGGAAAGGGACGCCGTCTCGCGCCGCTCAAAGCCCCGAAGGCTCACGATTTCCAGCATTTCGAGCACGCGGGACACAAGCTCCGCCTTCCCTATCGCGGGCTTTTGCATCCTCAGCCCGAACGCGACGTTCTCGAACACGTCGAGATGTGTGAACAGCGCGTATTTCTGGAACACCGTGTTCACGTTCCGCCGATGGGGGGGGATATCGTTAATCCTCGCGCCGTCAAAAAACACATCCCCGGAGGTCGGCCTTTGAAAACCCCCGATAATCCGAAGCGTCGTCGTCTTGCCGCACCCGGAGGGACCGAGCAGCGTGAGGAATTCCTTGTCGTTTATGGAAAGCTCAATGTTGTTCAAAACAACCTCACCGTCAAACGCCATCGTGCAGTTCGCGAGGCGTATCAACTCTTTTGACACCTATCTACCCCCCTGAAAAAATTTTTGCCGTCGCCGCGCCCGTGGCAATCGGCACCGCATTTTTTCACATAATATCATATATTCGCGGAATGTCAACGGCAATTTTACGCCGTTGTTATCGTTCACTGAAAATCTGCTTGAACGCACAACTCCACGGCTATCGAGGGCAATACGTTATCTCGCATTGAAACGAAGCTGCTGCTTGAGGATAAGGTGTCCATTGGCGGTAAGGATATGCGCGAGATTTACGAGGTCATAAACCACGCGAAAGCCTACGACTACACGCTCCGCCGCGTCGCCGAAGGCAAGCCTCTTGACGAGAACGCCGTCAAGGACATACATCAGATATTGATGGAGAACATTTTCCCCGGCGGCGCTCCCGCCTACGCGTCAAGGGCGAGCTCGCCGACCAAGCAACGCGCGCCATACGCAGCGCGTCCGCGCCGGGATTTTGCGGTTATCTCTTTACACCCCCATAGGCCTCGTCCCCTTTTTTTTCGAAAAGCAATTCGCACGGCGGCACGACTGCACTTACGCCCCCGTAATGCGGCGGAGACATTCCCCGTATATCCGCCCCGTTTTCTCCAGAACTTCCCCCGGCACGTTCCCAAACTGATATTCCCCGTCTTTTTTGTTGTCCTGCAGCCAGTCGCGGAGCACTTGCTTGTCGTAGGATGCCGGAGAGACGCCCGTCCTGTATTCGTCCGCCCGCCAGAATCGGGCGGAATCGGGCGTGAATATCTCGTCCGCCAGAACGAGCTCCCCGTTTTTATCGAGCCCGAACTCAAATTTCGCGTCGGCGATGATTATGCCTCGAGACAGGGCGTATTCGCCGCATTCGGCGTACAGCCTCATTGATATATCGGTGATTTTGTCCGTCAGTTCCGCGCCTATTCGGTTGCGGACGTCCGATATGGGGATGTACTCGTCGTGCCCTGTGTCCGTTTTCGTGGACGGTGTGACAATCGGGGCGTCCAGCTTCTGCGCGAGCTCGTATTCCCCCGTGATTTTTGTGCCGCAGAAAGGCCGCACCTCCTCATATGCCCGCCACATGCTCCCGAATATATAGCCTCGCGCGATAAACTCAAAAGGCAGAATATCAAGTTTTCGGACAAGTGCCGCGCGATCGCGGAATTCCTCTTTGCGGAAAAACTCCGGCATATCGCGCGTGTCCGTCGAGATGAGGTGGTTTTTCACGATGCCCCGCGTCCTGCCGAACCAGAAATCCGCGATTTTGTTGAGCGCTATGCCCTTGCCGGGGATCTTCTCCGGCAGGACGACGTCGAACGCGGAGATTCTGTCCGTCGTGACGATGACAAGGCGCCCGTCGGAGATGTCGTAAATATCGCGCACCTTGCCGCTGTAAATAGGGTTCATATGCTTTGTCCTTTCATTTTGAAGTATTTTCGCGGGGGAATATAGCGGGGTCCGCTATGTCCGCTATTTCGCCGGAGGGGACGGGGACGACGATAGTCCCGGACGAATACGGGCCTATGATATACGGCGGGAAATAGAATTCAAGGCCGCCGTCCGCGGCGCAGAACCTTTCGTAAGGGAAGCCCTCGCGCAGCGTCTCCTTCGCATCCGGGAAGAAAGGTTCCGGGTTCGAATCGATGAACGTGTCAAAAAACGCGAGCAGACGCTCCGTATATTCCTCGCGCGGGACGGTGAAAACGTCGTCAAGAGAGAGACGCTCGCCGCCCGGCAGACGGAAATTGTCGCAAACGGTGTCGCCGCCGCTGTGGGCGCCGCCCGTATAAGTATATATCTCGCGGCGGACGCTGAACACGCCGCCGTCACGGACGATCTCGCCGCGCGCGCTGTATTCAAGCGGCGGGTACGACGGTGCCTCCGTATCCCGCAGTTCTTCCGCGAGCGCGGAGGCGGCGGCTTTGAACCGCTCCGCTTCCGCCTCGTAGTAATCGTCGATAGCCCGCAGACCCGTGCGCGGGAAGCTCGCCATGGCGAAAAGCGACGTCCCGCCGACTTCAAACGTCTCGCTATATATGATTTCGCCGTCGGAATTCACGGGTACGGCCCCGTTTTCCGACGAATCGGACGAAGGAGGGGGAGCGGCCGGTTCCCCCTCCTTTCGGCAGGACGCGAGCTGTAAGACGGCGAGCGACAGCAAGACCGCGAGCGCGGCGATAAACGCGGGGCGGGGCGGGCGCCGCTTCACGTCACTCTCCGAAACGCACTGCCGTCGTCACGTCGTCGCGCTCCGTGTGCAGATTGTTGATCTTGTTGTCCGGGTCCGGATATCCGATGGCGATGCCGAGCGCTATGTTCAGGTTGTCCGGGATATTCAGCTCTTTCCTGATGACGTCGGGCCTCGTGACGAGCATAATCGCGGGAATCGTGCCGAGCCCGCGCTCGACGGCGGCGAGCATCACGCTTTGGGAGTACGCGCCAATGTCGTACAGCGACCACTGCCCGTGCGCCTTATCGACGCAGAGATAGATGACGGCGGGCGCGTTGTACATGCCGGCGTTGAGCGGCCCGAACTGACCCATCGCGTCGCCGCAGTCGCGTTGCATAGACGCCCCGATAGTGGCGGTGCGGCGCTTGGCGTCCTCGCTCCACTGCGCCGGCATCGGCAGATCCGTGCCGCCGCCGTAGCCGCCGGGACCCGGTCCGCCGCCGGACGCCGCCGCATCTTTGATGCGGCCCAGCGCAGCGCCCGCCGCGACGAAAACCTCCCACGGCTGCGTGTTCGCCCAGGATGGCGTACGCTGCGCCGCCTCGAATATCTCCATCAGGATTTCCTTCGGCACGGGCTTGGGAAGATACGCGCGGATTGAGCTTCTTTTGTTTAACGCCTCTGTGACTGTCATTGGGAACAACTCCTTTATTATTGTTTTCTCAATTATACAATCAAGCGGCGCTAAGCGCAAGAGGTATTTTTTTCAGGCGGGAGCCGCTTCACAGCCCCGCCCGAGGCTGAAAGCCTTTGTGTTTGTATCCAGCGTTTTCGCAGGGACGGTTTCCTTCAGCGCACGCAGCCACGCATCCTCCGGAATGTCGGCGAAATATCGCGATAGCCTGCCCATCAGGACGATGTTGACGGCCTTGCTTGAACCGGCCTCGACGGCGAGAGAGAGGGCGTCTATCGTGTCCGCTGAGGCGCCGGGAGGCCCCGGCAACGCCGCTTTGAGCTTTTCGGCGAGCCCGGAAGGGTATTCAGCCGCGCCCGTGACGACGGGCATGGGGTCTATTCTCTGCGTGTTCGCGATGACCTTGCCGCCCGGCGCGAGACAGCCCAGCCATCGCGCCGCCTCCAAAAGCTCAAAGGACACGATGAAATCCGCCCCGCCCTCGTCGATTACCGGGGAGCGGACTTTGCCGCCGTAACGCACGTATGTGACGACGCTGCCGCCGCGCTGGCTCATCCCGTGCACCTCGGAGACCTTGACGTCGTACCCGCAGTTCATCAGGAGGCATCCGAGCAGACGTCCGGCGAGAAGGCTGCCCTGCCCGCCAACGCCGACTATCATAATGCTTTTCGTTTTCATAACGCGGCTCTCCTTTGCGCGCCAGGCGCTTCAAACGCGTCGAATTTGCACAGTTGCGTGCATACGCCGCAACCGACGCAGAGCGTCGCGTCGATCTCCGCCCCGCCGTCCTTCATACTGACGGCGGGACAGCCTATCTTCATGCAGGACTTGCACTTCTTGCACTTTCCGGGGTCTACGCGCAGGGGCGGCTTGGGCTTCACGGTTTTAAGCAGGGCGCACGGGCGGCGCGAGATGATGACGGACGGCCCCGGTGCGGCGATTTCCTCCGCCACGGCATTGTCGCATTCCGCTATGCTGTACGGATCGACGACGCGCACGCGGCTGATCCCGACGGCGCGGCAGAGAGCCTCCAAGTCGATTTTGCCCGCCGGGTCGCCCTTGATGTTAAAGCCCGTCGTCGGGTTTTGCTGATGCCCCGTCATGCCCGTTATGGAATTGTCGAGGATTATCACCGTGGAGCTTCCCCCGTTGTACGCGATGTTTATGAGCCCCGTGACGCCGGAGTGCATGAACGTGGAATCCCCGATGACGCAGACGGAACGCCCCGCCGCCTTATTGCCCTCCGCGTGGGTGAAGCCGTGCAGGCCGGAGACGGACGCGCCCATACATATCGTGGTGTCGATGGCTCCGAGCGGGGCGGCCGCGCCGAGCGTATAACAGCCTATGTCGCCGAGGACCGTTATCTTGTTTTTCGCGAGGGAATAGAACATGCCGCGGTGCGGACACCCGGCGCACATAATCGGCGGGCGTCCGGGCAGATCGGCGAGCCACGGGGGAAGCTCCGGCGCGGCGGGCGTATCGTAACCGAGGGCGCGGGATATGAGGTTTTGCGAAAACTCGCCGCATACGGGGAAAAGCGCCTTGCCGCGCGCGGGGATCCCGAGCACCCGGCAGTGGTTTTCGATCACGGGGTCAAGCTCCTCTATTACTATCACGCCGTCCGTGAAGCGCGCGGCGAAGTCGCGTATCAGCTTTTCCGGCAGGGGGTGGACAATGCCGAGCTTGAGGACGGATATATCGTCCCCGCAGGCCTCTTTGACGTACTGATACGGCGCGCCGGAGGTGATGACGCCTATGTCGCGCCGCGCCCCCGGTTCCACGCGGTTGAGCGGGGAAGTCTCCGCGAGCGCCGCCAGTCTTCTGACGCGCTCTTCGACGACAGGGTGGCGGCGCTTGGCGTTGCCGGGCATCATAACGTATTTCGCGATGTCCTTTTCGTACGGTATGAGCTCCGGCAAAACGCGCTCTCCCGCGTCTACCACGCTCTGCGAGTGCGCCGTGCGCGTGCACACGCGCAGGAGGACGGGCGCGTCGAAAGTTTCCGACAGCTCAAACGCGTATTTCGCGAACTCATAGCACTCCCCGGAGTCGGCGGGTTCGAGCATCGGGAGCTTCGCGGCGGCGGCGTAGTGGCGAGAATCCTGTTCGTTCTGCGAAGAGTGCATACCGGGGTCGTCGGCGACGGCGATAACGAGACCGGCCCGGACGCCCGTGTATGAGATTGTGAAAAGCGGATCGGCGGCGACATTCAGACCCACGTGCTTCATTCCGCAGAACGCGCGCCGCCCGCCGAGGGACGCTCCGAACGCCGTTTCAAGCGCGACCTTCTCGTTCGGCGCCCATTCGGAATAGACGTCGCCGTATTCCGCGAGCGCCTCCGTTATCTCCGTGGACGGAGTGCCGGGATAGCTCGAAGCTGCGCCGACGCCCGCCTCGTACAGCCCCCTCGCGACGGCGTTATTGCCGAGCATGAGCGTTTTCATGATGGACGCCCCCCCTCGCTTTGCGGTTTTTTGATTGCGAGGTTCACGAACAGCGACGCCGCGGCGACGCCCGTGAGTATGAGAAACGGGATGAGAAAGCTCTGTGTGCGCTGATAAATCGCGCCCGAAAGCGTCGCCGCGAACGGCGCGGGCACAAGGATCAGATTCATTATGCCGAAATTGCGCGTAAAGCCCTTCGCGCCGAAAAAGCTCGACGTGAACACGCTTGAAATCGTCGGCGCGAAACCGTATGAGAAATAGCACAGCGCGAGCCCCGCGATGCCCGCGAACGCGGACTTCGCAAGTATCCCGACGACGACGACGACGGGCGCCGCTATCGTTACCGCCGATATGACGAACTGCGTCCTCCGTACCCCGGCGCGGTCGAACAACGCGCCGGACGCGAGCCTGCCGACGCCGTTGAGTATGGATATGACGCCGATTATCGCGGCGGGGGAGCGCACCTCAAACTCACCGAGAATGTTTTTCGCGAGCGCGATGGCGGCGGAACCTATGGCGGCGACGAGCGCGACTTCGGCGAACACAAGCCAGAAAGCGCCTGTCCTTATCATCTCCCCGGCGGAATAGTCCCGCCCGGCGTCCGGCTGTTTCCCGGATTTTTTCACGGGCAGGGGGAACACCGTCCCCTCGCGCGGCGCGCGGACAATGAACGCGGCGGCGGCGAGGATAGCTCCGATGGCGGCGGCGAGGATGAGATACGTCGTCCGCCAGCCGAGCGCGGAATTCATCATAGCGTCCGCGGCGCTGCCGATCACAAGGCTTGTCAGGCCGAAGCCCATCAGCAGGACGCCGGAGCAGAGCCCTTTCTTATCCGGGAACCACGCGGACGTCAGCCCTATTATCGTCGTGTACGCGAAGCCGATGCCGAGACCGGACATGACGCCGTAGGTGACGTACAGCAGGGCGGCGCCTGAGCCGGGGGCGAGTCTGCTCGTGAAGAAAAACCCGAAAAACAGCAATACCGCCGCCGCGAGGACGCGCGCTCGCGCGCTTATTTTCCCGGAGAGCATACCGCCCGCGAAACCGCCGAGACAGAAACACACGATTGTGATCGTATAGTTGAGCGACAGCTGTGCCGGACTCCAGCCGAATTCCCCGCCCTCGGCCAAGGATAGGGCGAACGGCCGGTTCAGCAGGCTCCACGCATAGATTATCCCCGCGAAAAGCAGGACGGCGAACCCGAATATGAGTCTAAGCCAACGCTCGGTTTGATTTACCTTCATTTTATAATCGCTCCTCTCTTCCGGCGCGCGTCACGCCATATTCTGCGCGGCGACGATTTTGTCCGCGCCGTACATTTTGCGAAGTTTGGGTTTTTCGATTTTGCCCGTCGCGTTGCGCGGAACGTCGGCGAATATGATTCTGCGCGGGCGCTTGTAGCGCGGAAGCTCGTGGCAGAACGCCTGAATATCCGCCTCCGCCAGCGTTTTCCCGGGCTTGGCCTCGATTATCGCCGCGGCTATCTCGCCGAGACGCGCGTCCGGCAGTCCTATGACCGCGACGTCGCGTATGTCGGGGTGCCCGGACAGGAAATTTTCGACCTGCACGGGATAGATGTTCTCTCCGCCCGTGATTATGACATCCTTTTTGCGATCCACGAGGAATATGAAGCCGTCCTCATCGCGCCGCGCCATATCGCCGGTGTACAGCCAGCCGTCCCGCAGTGTCTCCGCCGTCGCCTTGGGGTCGTTGAAGTATTCCAGCATCACGCCGGGACCTCTGACGCAAAGCTCCCCGACGTTGCCGGGGATGACCTCAACGCCGTCCCCGCCGACGATTTTGACATCCCAACCGTGACCGGGGACGCCGATGGCGCCGGCCTTGTGCACGTTCTCCGTGCCGAGGTGGACGCAACCGGGGCCTATCGACTCCGACAAGCCGTAGTTCGTGTCATAGCTGTGATTCGGGAAATATTCGAGCCAGCGGCGCACAAGGCTCTGCGGCACGGGCTGCGCCCCTATGTGCATAAGCCGCCACTGCGAAAGATTCGGATAATCGGAAAGCTTGATGTCCCCGCGCTCAAGGGCGAGCAGTATATCCTGCGCCCACGGCACCAGCAGCCAGACGATGCTGCATTTTTCGGAGGAGACGGCGTCGAGTATGTACTCAGGCTCCGTGCCTTTCAGCAAAACCCCCTTGCCGCCGACGAGGAACGAGCCGAACCAATGCATTTTCGCGCCCGTATGGTAAAGCGGCGGTATGCAGAGGAATACGTCCCCGCGCGTCTGGGAATGGTGGGCGCGCTCGGTTTCGCAGGCGTGCATCAAACTGCGGTGGTCGTGCAGGATCGCCTTGGGGAAGCCCGTGGTCCCGGAGGAAAAGTAAATCGCCGCGCGGTCGGAATCGGAGAGCTTTATGCCAGGCGATACGGAAGAGCAGTTCGCCGTAAGCTCCGTGTAGCTCTCCGCGAACGTGGGGCAGGTCTCCGCGCCGCAGAAAACGAGCGCGAGCGTTTCGGGCAGCTCGTCCGCTATTTCCTCGACGCGCCCTATGAACTCAGGGCCGAAGATAAGCAGATCGACCTCCGCGAGGGCGAGACAGTATTTTATCTCCTCGGACGAATAGCGGAAGTTCAGCGGCACGGCGAGCGCGCCGGTTTTCAGGATCCCGAAATATACGGGCAGCCATTCGAGGCAGTTGGTCATAAGTATGGCGACCTTGTCCCCCGCGCGAAGCCCGCGCGAGAGCAGGAAATTCGCGAGACGGTTTGATTTTTCGTCGAATACGCTCCATGTTATCTCGCGGCGGTATCGTCCCTCGCGCGGAGGCTCAACGAGCTCGTATTCGCGCCAGGTGACGCGCCGGGCGTCGCGGTGTTCCGGATTGAGTTCGACCAGCGCGGTTTCGCCGCCGTATTTCGCGGCGTTCGCCTCGAGAATTTCAGTAATGGGCATATTGATCACAAGTCCTTTCGGCAATTTTACGAAAGCCATCCTAACAGAGCGCGGGGGCATTGTCAAATAAAAATCCCGCTCTTAGCATATTTTCATAAAAACCTATTGACTTCCCCGCGCATTAGATGTAGACTATCTACAAACTAAACCGGAAAAGGGGAAAATCAAATGTCAACAGCAATTCCAACCACATTTCTCAACATCGGGTCGCTCGAGCTGGAAAAGGCGGGCATCAAGCCCGACGCCCTCCGGGGCGAAACGGCGGTCGTCACCGGCGGGGCGAGCAACATCGGGCTCGGCTACGCTCGCTCGCTCGCGGGGGCGGGCGCGAACGTGGTCGTGGCGGATCTGAACGCCGAGGCCGGCGCGGAAACGGAGCGCGTCATTAACGAGGAAAACGGCCGCGACTGCGCGCTGTTCGTTAAGACGGACATCACGAAGGAGGAGGACATCGGGAATCTCGCCGCGAAAGCCATCGGGAAATTCGGCAAGGTCGATATTCTGATCAACAACGCGATGAATATGCGGCTCAACGGCAAGATTCTGGAATCGCCGATAGGCGACCTCGACCAGTCCTACGCCATCTCCGGACGCGGCGTTGCGCTCGCGATCAAGGCGTTCGTGCCGGCGATGCGCGAACGCAAGCACGGCATTGTTACATACAGCGCGACGCAGTTCCACTACGCGCCCCCGATGGTCGGCGGGACGGTGTACTGCGCGGGCAAAGCCGCCGCCACGAGCGTCGTGATGTCCGTGGCGAACGAACTGGGACCGTACAAAGAAACCGGAGTCAGCGTGTTCTGCCTGTGCCCGGCGGGCGTGATGCGCTTCGACGCGTCGAAAATGCCGCCCCCTCCCCCGCCGAAGCCGGGCGAGCCGGAAATGCCGAAATTCGATTTCGAAGCGTTCGCGAAGATGATGACTACTCCGGAACAGAACGGCGCGGCGATGATATTCAGCCTGTTGCGCGCCGGGGAACTGCACGGTTCCGGCGTCATTCACAACGACGTGTTCAAGGCCATGGGCTATCCGTTCTCAGACCCGAAGCCCGTGGAAATTCCGGGCGCGCCGCAGTACAGGAGGCTCACCGACCAAGAGCTCACGATGGTGTTCTGCTATATGGGCGCGGGCTTCGCGGGCTGACGCGATTTATGGCGGGCATAACAGTTCAAGGAGGGAAATAACGCTGATACAAGTGCTGAAAAGTGCAAATTCACCCGTCGTTCGAGGAGCATCGCTGAAATTCAACTATGCGGAGGTGCGAAGTGTCTGAAAATTCGGTTAATCGAGGTTGCCTATGGCGTAAATCTACTATTATTTCATTGCTGATGTTGCTGTTTTTGGATTCTGCCTGCTCGACCGCATCGAATAGCGCTTATACAATTCTTATGAACTCGCCGCCCCCTATTGAAGATACTATAACCGATACCAGTTCATCTCCGACAATGCAATATGATTTTGATGCGTTAATTGAAAGTACCCCGGAGACAACGGAGGATATTTGTGCATTTATGTCGGCTCTGTTTGTTTCCGACGGCGCTTATACGGAGGGCATCCTATCTGCTTTGATAAGGGCTTTCATGGACAACCCCTTATTGGTTGTTGAGTCTCTTGTTGCGTTTGCGCCTTTTGAGCAGACTTTTATCACTCAGCACATAACGCTTTATCTTACTGCTGCTGCTGACGTCAGCGAAGCTATGCTCTTTTCCAAAACCGCCTCTGCACTTTTAGAAGAGTCAGAAGAAAGTGAACGACAAATTTATTCGGATTTGCTTACGAATTGGATTGCTGTAATTGAAGAAACAGCATCAGAATAACCAATAACCTCGAATGAAACCCGACCACTCCCACCGAAAGCGGGGGATGGTCGGGTTTCATAAACCTTTTCAAAACAAGGATTTAAGGGGGTGTTTTTTGACTTCCTCGGATATGGTCGTTTGGTCTTTGCCGATTCGCCGCGTAAGCGCCCGAAGAAGGGCGCTTCGGGCGTTGCCCTGAAGAAACGGAATGACTGCGGCCATTCTCTTCCGTGGCAAAAATTTTGTTGCATTTGATATTGCAATTGACGGTCGAAAAAAATTTTTTAAATTTTGAAAAATTTTTGTTGACAAGCCCGCAAATTGCTGGTATACTCGGCGAAGTCTCTCTTTCCGGGGGCTTGTTCCGGGCGTGTCGTCCGGGACGCTTTTGACGGGAGAGGCTGTGCGGTGAACCGGGAGATTGCGGGCTTTTTTGTCCGGTAACTTCCGGGGAGTATGTCCGGGGAAGGCGGCGCCTGAGGCGCGCGTTTCCCGCAATCGGGCGGCTGAGAAACGCTTACGGCGGCTGTGCGCGGAAAGCATCGTTATCGCGCGTTGCCGGTCAACTGCCGGAAAGAACCGATAAACACGTGTTCGGGCTTTGCCGGCTTGTTTTCCGGGACGCGAATGATACGCACGGCGGCGCGTACAGAAAATTCCCGCCCGAACAAACGGCGGCGGGCGCGGACGCGGTTCCGGGCATCGCCGGCGACAAAATTTCGGGAGGATGAAAAAACCAATGGCGGCAGGCGGCAAAATGATTCGGATAAGGCTGAAAGCTTACGACCATCAGCTTATCGACCAGGCGGCGGGGAGGATTGTGGAGACATCCACGCGCACGGGCGCGAGGGTTTCCGGACCCATCCCGCTTCCGACGCGGCGCGAGATCGTTACGATACTCCGCGCGGTGCACAAATACAAGGACAGCCGCGAGCAATTCGAGCGGCTGACGCACAAGAGGCTTATCGACATCCGCAACCCCACGCAAAAGACGGTGGAGGCGCTGATGTCCCTGGAACTCCCGGCGGGCGTGGAGATAGAGATCAAGCTGTGACGACGTCCCCGGGGCGGTCAAGTTGGCGGCGCGCGCCGTCAACCAATAACCTTATGATATACAGGAGGATTTCCCGATGGTAAAGGCCATCATAGGCAAAAAGGCCGGAATGACAAGAATATTCGACGAGCTCGGGCGCAGCGTCCCCGTGACGGTTATAGAGGCGGGGCCGTGCGTTGTGGTTCAGAAGAAGCTCCCGGAGAAAGACGGCTATGCGGCGGTGCAGCTCGGCTTTGAGGATACGTCCGAAAAGCGTCTTACGAAGCCCGAGAGCGGGCATCTGAAAAAGGCGGGCGCCGCGCCGAAAAAGCATCTCAAGGAATTCAGGCTCGAAGGCGCGGGCGAGATGAACGTCGGCGATGAGCTGAAGGCCGCGGTTTTCGCGGAGGGCGACAGGGTGGACGTGACCGGTACGAGCCGGGGTAAGGGCTTCGCGGGCGTTGTCAAGCGCTTCGGCGCGCGCAGGACTCCGACGACACACGGCGGCGGCCCCGTGCATCGCCACGCCGGCTCGATGGGCTCCGGCACCGACCCTTCAAAGATATTCAAAGGCAAGATAGGCGCGGGGCATATGGGCGCGGAGCGGGTGACCGTGCAGAACCTTGAAGTCGTGAAGGTGGACGGGGAACTGAACCTGATCGCCGTGCGGGGCGCCGTCCCGGGTGCCCGCGGCTCCGTGGTATATATCAAAAATACCGTCAAAAACGCTTAGGGGAGGTAGAGATTACAATGCGAACAGCCAATCTGTACAGCATGTCCGGCGACGTCAAGGGTTCGGCCGAACTCCCCGAAGCGGTCTTCGGCATAAAGCCCAACACGCGCGCGCTGCATGAGGCGGTGAAGAACCACCTCGCGAACCGCCGCCAGGGCACGCAGTCCGCGCTGACGCGCGCGGAGGTCTCCGGCGGCGGGATCAAGCCGTACCGCCAGAAAGGCACGGGCAGGGCGCGCCACGGTTCCACGCGCGCGCCGCAGTTCGTGCACGGCGGCGTCGCTTTCGCGCCGAAGCCGAGGGACTACAGTTACGCGATAAACAAGAAGCTCCGCCGCCTCGCGCTGAAATCCGCGCTGTCGCAGAAAGCGATCGAAAACCAGGTGTACGTCATAGACGGCCTCAGGCCGGACGCGATAAAGACGAAGGATTTCAAGGCCTTTCTCGCGAAGCTCGGCGTCACGGGCAAGGCGCTCGTCGTGACGCCGGAGGTGACGGAGACCGTCGTGAAGTCCGCGCGGAACATCCCGGGCGTCAAGACGACGATAGCGAGCATACTTTCCGCGTATGAAGTGCTGAACGGCGGCGCGCTCGTTGTGGACAAGGACGCCGTGGCCGTCATCGAGGAGGTGTACGCGCGATGAAAACGTCTTACGACATCATACTGCGCCCGCTCATCACGGAGCAGTCGATGGAGGCGCTCGATCTGCCGAAATACGCGTTCGAGGTCGCGCCGTCGGCGAACAAGATCGAAATCAGAAAAGCCGTGGAGGAGATATTCGGCGTCACGGTCCGGAAGGTCACGACGCTCAATATGAAGGGCAAGGTGAAGCGCAGCGGGCGCTACCCGGAGGGGCCGCGCAAGGCGTGGAAGAAAGCCGTCGTGCGCCTCGCTCCGGAATCGAAGACGATAGAGCTCTTCGAGGGAATGGTATAAGGGGGATTATCGGAGAATGTCTGTAAAAAACTTTAAGCCCACCACTCCGTCGAGGAGGCATATGTCCGTATCGGGCTTCGACGGGGTGGACAAGAGGGCGAGGCCGGAGCGGAAGCTGACGCGGGCGCTGAAAAAGCGCTCGGGGCGCAACAGCTACGGCAGGATCACCGTCCGGCACAAGGGCGGCGGGAACAGGAGAAAGTACCGCATCATAGACTTCAGACGCGACAAGCTCGACATCCCGGGCGCGGTGGCGCGGCTGGAGTACGACCCCAACCGCTCGGCGTTCATCGCTCTCATCGAATACGAGGACGGGGAAAAGCGCTATATACTCGCCCCCGCGGGGCTCAAAAAGGGCGACCGCGTCATATCGTCCGCGCAGGCGGACATAAAGCCCGGCAACGCCCTGCCGATTTCCGCGATACCCGCCGGCACCGTCATCCACAACATTGAGCTTTACCCCGGCAACGGCGGGCAGCTCGTGCGCGGGGCGGGCACGGCGGCGCAGCTTATGGCGAAGGACGGCGCCCTCGCGCAGATACGGCTGCCGAGCGGCGAGTACAGGCTTGTGCGCATGGAATGTAAGGCGACGATAGGGCAGGTCGGGAACGTCGATCACTCCAACATATCGATAGGCAAGGCGGGCAGGAAGCGCCACATGGGCGTCCGCCCGACGGTGCGCGGCTCCGCCATGAACCCGAACGACCACCCGCACGGCGGCGGGGAGGGCAAGAGCCCCATAGGACGCCCCGGGCCCGTGACGCCGTGGGGCAAGCCGACGCTCGGCTACAAGACCCGCAAGAAAAAGAATCCAACGAACAAATTCATCGTCCGCCGGCGCGGCGCGAAGTCGTAGAGGGAGGTAAATCGTCAAATGAGCAGAAGCGTTAAAAAAGGCCCCTTCGCGGCGCCGGAGCTGCTCCGGCGGGTGGACGCGATGAATGCGTCGGGCGAAAAAAAGGTGCTGAAAACCTGGTCGCGCGCCTCGACGGTCTTCCCCGGCTTCGTGGGGCACACGATAGCCGTGCACGACGGCAGACGCCATGTGCCGGTGTACATCACCGAGGACATGGTCGGGCACAAGCTCGGCGAGTTCGCGCCGACGCGCACGTTCCGCGGCCACGCGGGCGGCAAGACGACAAGGTAAGGGAGCGGTAAAATGGAAGCGAAAGCTCATCTTAAATACGCGCGAATATCCCCGCGCAAAGTAAAAATCGTGTGCGACCTGATCCGCGGGAAGGACGCGGGCGCGGCGGCGGCGATACTCGGCGCGACGCCCAAGGCGGCAAGCCCCATCGTGCTCAAACTCCTGAAAAGCGCCGTCGCCAACGCCGAGAACAACCACAGTATGGATCCGGAAAAGCTCTATGTCTCGGCGACGTACGCGAATCCCGGGCCGATACTCAAGCGGGCGATGCCGAGGGCGCGGGGGAGCAGGGCGAGGATATTCAAAAGAACGTCTCACATCACCGTCGCCGTGGCGGAAAAAGAGTAAAGGGGGGAATTCCGAATGGGGCAAAAGGTTCATCCGCACGGCTTCCGGGTCGGCGTAATAAAAGACTGGGATTCCCGCTGGTACGCCCGCGCGGACAAGGTGGGCGAACTCGTGGTCGAGGACTATAAAATTCGCGAGTATCTGAAAAAGATGCTGTTCTCGGCAGGCATCCCGCGCATAGAGATCGAGCGCGACAGCGCCAAGGTGAGGATATTCATCCACTGTTCGCGGCCGGGCGTCATAATCGGCAAGGGCGGGGCGGAGATCGAGCGCCTGCGCGCGGACGTCGAAAAGCGCTTCGGCAAGCCCGTCGCGATTTCGATAGTCGAGGTCAGAACCCCCGACGCGAACGCGCAGCTCGTCGCGGAGAGCATAGCGCAGAGGCTGGAAAAGCGAGTGGGACACCGCCGCGCGATGAAGAACGCGATGGGCCGCGCGATGCGCCTCGGCGTACGCGGCATCAAGGTAATGGTGTCCGGGCGTCTCGGCGGCGCCGAAATCGCGCGGAGCGAAACCTATCACGAAGGCACAATCCCGCTCCAGACGCTGCGCGCGGACATCGACTACGGCTTCGCGGAAACGGAGGCGTCCAAGACATACGGGCGCGTGGGCGTTAAGGTGTGGATTTACAACGGTGAAATACTCTCCCAGACGCTCCGCACGACGCCGAGGACGATGGATCTCAGCCGCCCGCGCCGCGAACGCCGCGACAACAACCGGGACAACAACCGCGGCGGCGGGAACCGCCAGGGAGGCTATCGCCAGGACGGGAATCGCCAGGGCGGATATCAGCAAGGCGGGAACCGTCAGGGGGGCTATCCGCAAGGCGGTAACCGCCAAGGAGGATACCAGCAGGGCGGCGGCTATCGGCAGCAAGGCGGAGGATACCGGCAGGGCGGCGGGGTCCGCACGGGAGACAACCGGGACGCGCCGGCACAGACGGCGCCGGAAGGAGGAACCGACTGATGTTATTACCGAAGAGGGTCAAGCACCGCAAGGTGCAGCGCGGCCGGATGAAGGGCATAGCCACGCGCGGGAACAAGATAGCGTACGGGGAGTACGGTATAGCGGCGCTTGAGCCGTGCTGGATAACGTCGAACCAGATAGAGGCGGCGCGCATAGCGATGACGCGCTACACGAAGCGCGGGGGCAAGGTCTGGATCAAAATATTCCCCGACAAGCCGGTGACGGCGAAGCCGGCGGAGACACGCATGGGTTCCGGGAAGGGCTCCCCGGAATACTGGGTGGCGGTCGTGAAGCCGGGCAGGGTGCTGTTCGAGATCGCCGGCGTTGCGGAGGAGACCGCGCGCGAGGCCATGAGGCTCGCGGGGCACAAGCTCCCGTGCAAGACGAAGTTCGTGCTGCGCGAAGAAGCTCTGACAGGCGGTGAGTTGGGATGAAGTCTGCGGAAGTATTCAAACTGGACGAAAAGGCGCTGGAGGAAAAGCTGACGGATCTCAAAAAGGATTTGTTTTTCCTGCGTATGCAGCACGCGACGAACCAGCTCGACAACCCGGTGCGGATAGCTCAGGTAAGGCGCGACATCGCGCGTGTCAAGACCGTCATCCGGCACCGTCAGCTCGGACTGTAAGGGAGGAAACGGACAATGGGCGAAACAAGAACGTCGTCGCGCAAAACGAGGGTCGGCAAGGTCGTGTCCGACAAGATGGACAAGACGATAGTCGTCGCGGTCGAGAACCGCGTGGCGCACCCCCTGTACAAGAAGATAATCAAAAGGACGTACAGGCTGAAGGCCCACGACGAGGAAAACGCCTGCGGCACAGGGGACCGCGTGCGCGTTATGGAGACGCGTCCCCTGTCGAGGGATAAGCGCTGGCGCCTCGTAGAGATTATCGAGAAAGCCAAGTAGGGGGGCTCTGGAATGATACAGCAGGAATCGCATCTCAAAGTCGCCGACAACACCGGCGCGAAAGAGATAAAATGCATCCGGGTCCTCGGCGGCTCGAAGCGCAAGTACGGGAACATCGGGGACGTCATAGTGGCGTCCGTCAGGAAAGCCGCGCCGGGCGGGACGGTCAAGAAGGGCGAGGTCGTGCGGGCTGTGATCGTCCGCTCCGCGAGGGGCGTCCACCGCGCGGACGGGACCTACGTGCGCTTCGACGAGAACGCCGCCGTCATAATCCGCGAGGACAAGAACCCGCGCGGCACACGCATATTCGGACCCGTGGCGCGCGAGCTGCGCGACAAGGATTATATGAAAATCCTTTCGCTGGCGCCGGAAGTCATATAGGAGGCGGGATATGAACATCAGGACGAACGACACGGTAATCGTGCTGTCCGGGCGCGACAAGGGCAGGCAGGGCAAGGTGATCTCCGCCGACCCCGGGGCGGGCAAGCTCTTGATCGAGGGCGTGAACGTCGCCAAGCGGCACCAGAAGCCGCGGCGGCAGGGTGAGGAAGGCGGCATCATCAAGAAAGAAACGCCGATTTACGCCTCCAAGGTCATGCGCGTATGCCCCAAGTGCGGGAAGCCGACGCGCGCGGCGCACCGGTTCAACGACGACGGGAAGAAGACGCGCGTCTGCAAGAAGTGCGGCGCGGAAATATGAGAGAGGGGACACGTTAAGAAATGGCAAGGCTCAAAGCAAGGTACGAAAACGACGTCGCCCCCGCGCTTATGAAGCGCTTTGGGTACAAGAGCGCGATGCAGGTGCCGAAGCTCGACAAGATAGTCGTCAACGTCGGCTGCGGCGACGCGAGGGACAACGCCAAGGCGATAGACGCCGTCGTGCGCGACATCACGCAGATAACGGGGCAAAAAGCCGTCGTCACCAAGGCGCGGAAGTCGGTGGCGAACTTCAAGCTCCGCGAGGGCATGGCCGTTGGCGTGAAGGTGACGCTCCGCAGCGAGAGGATGTGGGAATTCCTCGACAGGCTGTTCAGCGTCGCCCTGCCCCGCGTGCGCGACTTCCGGGGGATTTCGGCGAACTCCTTCGACGGGCGCGGCAACTACGCGCTCGGCGTGAAGGAGCAGCTCATATTCCCGGAAATCGACTATGACAAGGTCGAAAAGATACGCGGGATGGACATAATCATCTGCACGACGGCAAAGACGGACGAGGAAGCGCGCGAGATGCTTTCCGGTCTCGGGGCGCCGTTCGTCACGGCATAGCAAGGGGGAGAGGCAATGGCAAAAAAGTCTATGGTGCTCAAGCAGAGGCGCGAAGCCAAATTTTCGACGCGCGCCTACAACCGCTGCAAGATATGCGGCAGGCCGCACGCGTACCTCAGGGATTTCGGCGTATGCAGGATATGCTTCCGGAACCTTGCGTACAAAGGCCAGATACCCGGGGTGCGCAAAGCGTCCTGGTAAGGCCCGCGCGGACGAACGGAGGAAAAGCGGAAAACCGTCCGTACCATAAACAAGGAGGAACCCACAATGCAAGTGACCGATCCCATAGCCGACATGCTCACGCGGATACGCAACGCCGGGACGGCGAAGCACACGACCGTGGACATACCGGCGTCGAACATGAAAAAGGCGATAGCCGATATACTGTTCGAGGAAGGCTATATAAAAAGCTATCAGCTTATCAAAGACGGCGGGCAGGGCGTCATCAGGGCGACGCTGAAATACAACGGCGGAACGCGCGCCATAGCGGGTCTGCGCCGGGTGTCGAAGCCCGGGTTGCGGGTGTACGCCGGGGCGACCGAATTGCCCCGCGTCCTGCGCGGGCTCGGCGTCGCGATTGTCTCCACGTCCCGGGGCGTCATGACCGACAAGAAAGCGCGCGCGCAGGGCGTCGGCGGCGAAGTCCTGGCGTTCGTGTGGTGAGGGGGGATTTGCAATGTCGAGAATAGGAAAGGTTCCCGTCAGTATCCCGCCCGGCGTGACGGTCTCGGTGGGCGAAGGGAATGTCGTCACCGTCAAAGGCCCGAAGGGCGAGCTCTCCCACGCCGTGCGCCCGGAAATCGAGGTATCCGTCGAAGGCGCCGCCGTGAACGTGGCGCGCGCGTCCGACCTGCCCCTGCACCGGGCGATGCACGGGCTCTCGCGCTCCCTGATCGCGAACATGGTGACAGGCGTGACGGAAGGCTTCAAAAAAGAGCTTGAGGTCAACGGCGTCGGATACAGGGCGGCGAAGGACGGGCGGCGGCTCGTGATGAACCTCGGGTATTCGCACCAGGTGATCGTCGAGGAGACGGACGGGATCGCGATAGACGTCCCCGCGCCGAACAAAATAGTCGTGAACGGCATAGACAAGCAGGCGGTCGGGCAGTTCGCCGCCGACATAAGAAGGAAAAGGCCGCCGGAGCCGTATCTGGGCAAAGGCATCAAGTACGCGAGCGAGGTCATCCGCCGCAAGGAAGGTAAGACCACTAAATAAGGAGGCGCGCTGAAATGGTTAACAGACCCGACTCAAACGCGCGGCGTTTGAAAAGGCACAAGAGAGTCAGGGGGCGGCTGGGCGGCGTGCCGGAGAGGCCTCGCCTGAACGTCTTCCGCAGCGGGAAGAATATTTACGCGCAGATAATCGACGACACGCGGGGCGTGACGCTTGTCTCGGCGTCCAGCGTGGAAAAAGATTTCGAAGGTCCCGGCGGGAACCGCGCCGGGGCGCGGAAGGTCGGGCTGGCGGTCGCCGCGAAGGCGAAGGAGAAAGGCATATCCGCCGTCGTTTTCGACAGAGGCGGCTATATCTACCACGGACGCGTGCGCGAGCTCGCGGAGGGTGCCCGCGAGGGCGGGCTTGAGTTTTAACCGGAAGGGAGGAAACGCGAAATGGCATACAACGACAACAGCGGCGGCAGACGCGACAACCGGCGTGAGGACGCGGGTCATCAGGACTACATCGAAAAGGTGGTTTCTCTCAACCGGGTCGCCAAGACGCACAAGGGCGGCAGGACGTTCACGTTCTCCGCGCTCTGCGTCGTCGGGGACGGCAAGGGGCGCGTCGGCTATGGGCTCGGCAAGGCGCAGGAGATCTCCGAGGCGATAAGGAAGGGGATCGAGGACGCGAAGAAGCGCGTGTTTCAGATCACGCGGAGCGGCTCCACGATACCCCACGAGGCGACGGGGGTTTTCGGCGCGGGAAGGGTGATATTGAAGCCCGCGCCCCCCGGAACGGGCGTCATAGCGGGCGGCGCGGTGCGCGCCGTCGTCGAAGCGGCGGGCATCTCGGACATCCGCACGAAGCGTCTGCGCTCAAGCAACCCGCAGAACGTCGTGGCGGCGACGATGGCCGGTCTGCGCTCATTGCGCGACGCGGCGCAGGTGGCGCAGATACGCGGGAAGACCGCGGAGGAAATATTGTAGGAGGCTCGATGCGACGATGGCAAACTTTAAAATAAAGCTCGTGAAAAGCCTGAACGGCAGGCTTCGGAAGCACAAGGCCACGGCGGAGTCCCTCGGGCTTCGCAAAATCGGCGCGGAGACCATCCAGCCCGACAACGCGCAGACGCGCGGCAAAATCGGGCAGATAAAATACCTTATCTCCGTCACCGAAGAATAAGCTGAGGAGGGACACTATTATGCAGATACATGAGCTCGCGCCCGGCGCCGCGCGCGCCTCAAAGCGCCGGGGAAGGGGCATCGGCACGGGCAACGGCAAGACCGGGGGGCGCGGACACAAAGGTCAGAAGGCGAGAAGCGGCGGCGGCGTGCGCGTGGGCTTCGAGGGCGGCCAGATGCCGCTCGCGCGGCGCGTGCCTAAGCGCGGCTTCATCAACATCTTCGCGAAGCCTCTCGAAGCCGTGAACGTCCGTGAGCTTGAACGCCTCCCGGACGGCGCGGAGGTCGGCGCGGAGGAGCTCATCTCCGCGGGGCTCCTGTCCAAATGCCGCTGGGGCGTGAAAATTCTCGGCCGCGGCGACCTCACCAAAAAGCTCACCGTGAAAGCGTCGGCCTTTTCGGCGCAGGCTAAGGCGAAAATCGAGGCGGCCGGGGGAAAGGCTGAGGTGGTCTGAGTGATTGCGACCCTGCGAAACGCCTGGAAGATCGAGGACATCAGGAAAAAGCTCGTCTTTATGATGTTCATCGTGCTGCTGTACCGCCTCGGGAACGCGGTGGTCGTGCCGTATATAGACACGGAGCTGCTGAAAAGCTACTTCAACAGCAACAGCGGGACGATACTCGGACTGCTGAACACGATGTCCGGGTCCGCGCTTGAGCGCGCGTCCATATTCGCGCTGTCGATCCAGCCGTATATCAACGCGTCCATCATAATACAGCTCTTGACGATAGCCATCCCCGCGCTCGAGCGCATACAAAAAGAGGGCGGCGAGGAAGGCAAAAAGAAGATGGAGCGCATCACGCGCTACTCCGCCGTGGCGATAGGCGTGCTGCAGGGCTATGGCTACTATATGATCATATCGAGCGGCGCCGGCGGGTCTAGCTTCCTCGAAGCGGGCGCGACGGGATTCCTGCCCGCGGCGGTCATAATCGGCAGCTTCGTGGCGGGCTCCACGCTCCTCATGTGGATGGGCGAGCAGATCACGGAATTCGGCATCGGCAACGGCATATCGATTATCCTGTTCGTCAGCATAGTGTCGCGCTTCCCGGCGTCCGTCGGCGGGATGGCGCAGAGCGTAATCGCCTCACCGTCGAGCTGGTGGCTGTACGCGCTTATGCTGGTGGGGGCGCTCGCTATCATGGTGCTCATCGTGATCGTGACGAATTCGGAAAGAAGGATTCCGATCCAGTATTCCAAGCGCGTCGTCGGGCGGAAAATGTACGGCGGGCAGACGACGCATCTGCCCATGAAGGTGAATATGGCGGGCGTGCTGCCCATCATATTCGCGCAGTCGCTGGCGTCCGTCCCCGCCACGGTGGCGACCTTCGTCCCGAGGTGGGCGAACTCGACGTTCATCACGACAACCTTCGGTCCGACGAGCTGGCTGTATATGGCGGTGTATTTCATACTGATAGTGCTGTTCTCGTATTTCTACTCCACGATACAGTTCAACCCTATCGAAATCGCGAACAACCTGAAGAAGAACGCCGGGATGATCCCCGGCATCCGTCCCGGCAGGCCGACGTCCGAGTTCATACAGAAGGTGCTGACGAAGATAACGCTGTTCGGCGCGGTGTACCTCGCTATAATAGCGATCGCGCCCATTATGATAAGCCACTTTTCCGCGACGGCGGCCGCCTCCGGCATATCCGTGGGCGGCACGAGCATCATAATCGTCATATCGGTGGCGCTGGAAACGATGAAGCAGCTTGAGGCGCAGATGCTCATGCGCCACTACAAGGGCTTCCTTGAATAAGCGGGGGCGGCGATGAAACTTGTGCTGTTGGGGGCGCCGGGCGCCGGTAAAGGCACGCAGTCGGCGATACTCGCCGAAAAGCTCGGGGCGCCGATGATCTCCACGGGGAACATCCTGCGCGCGGCGGTGAGGAACAAAACGCCGGTCGGGCTCCGCGCGAAGGAGTATATGGACAAAGGGGAACTCGTACCCGACGAGGTGATAATCGGCATAATGCGCGAGAGGATGGCGGAACCCGACTGCGCGGGCGGGTATATACTCGACGGAATGCCGAGAACGATAGCCCAGGCGGAGGCGCTTGAAGCGGGCGGCGTGGAGGTCGAAACGGCGCTGTCGATAGAAATCTCCGACGAGGAAATCGTCAGCCGTATGACGGGGCGGCGCACCTGTCCCGAATGCGGCGCGACGTATCACACGGTCTACGAGCCCCCGCGCAAAGAGGGCGTCTGCGACAAATGCGGGCACAAGCTCGCAATCCGGCGCGACGACGAGCCGGAGACGGTTCTCAACCGACTGAAAGTCTACCACGCGGAAACGGAGCCGCTGAAGGACTTCTACAAAAAGCGCGGCAAGCTGAAAACCGTCGGGAACCGCAACGGCATAGCGGAAACGACAAGGATTATTTTCGAGGCGCTGGGGATTTGAGCATGATTACGCTCAAATCCCCGAGGGAAATAGACCTTATGCGCCGGGCGGGGAGGATTGCGGCGGCCGCCCGCGCCCTGGCGGGGGGAATGGTCGCCGTCGGCGTGACTACCGGCCGCATCGACAGAGAGGTGAGGGAATATATCGTGTCCGAGGGAGCGCGTCCCGCGTTTTTGGGCTACGGGGGCTTCCCGAAAAGCGTGTGTATCTCTGTGAACGACGAGGTGATACACGGCATCCCCGGAAAGCGCGCCCTGCGCGAGGGAGATGTTGTGAGCATAGACGTCGGGGCGGAAAAGGACGGCTTCATAGGGGACTGCGCCGCGACGTACATCGTCGGCGAGGGTGCGGAGGAAGCCCGGAAACTTGCGGAGGCGGCGAGGGAGAGCTTTTTTGAAGCCCTGAGGTTCGCGAAGGCGGGCTGCCGCGTATCGGACATATCGCGCGCCGTGCAGGCGGCGGCGGAAGGGCGCGGATTTTCCGTCGTGCGGGATTTCGTGGGGCACGGCGTCGGCAGGGAAATGCACGAGCCGCCGGAGATACCGAACTACGTGGAAGAGCCGAGGCGCGGCGCCGACCCCCGCCTGCTCGCGGGGATGACGATAGCCATAGAGCCTATGGTGAACGCGGGCGCGGCGGCGGTGAAAGTCCTCGCGGACGGGTGGACGGTAGTGACGAGCGACGGGCGCCTGTCGGCGCACTACGAGAACACGGTTCTGATAACCGGCGGGGCGCCGGAAATTCTCACGGCGCATGAGGCAATGTGAAAGATGGAAACGGACAGTACGGACATTATAGCGGTGTCGGACATTGTGGTTTCGCTGAAAGGGCGCGACGCGGGCGGGGAATTCCTCGTTACGGCGGAGGAAGGCGAGTATTTGTATCTCGCGGACGGGCGGCGGCGGAGGATCGAGAACCCGAAGAAGAAGAAACGGAAGCATGTGCGGCGCGCGGGGGGCTCCGAATCGCGCGCGGGGGAAAAACTTCGGGGCGGAGAAACGGTGACGAACGCGGAACTGCGGCGGGCGCTTTCGGAGAGGGCGGACGCCGGGGAAAAAACGGAGGGAGGCACGCGAGTTGGCTAAAGACGACATGATTGAAACCGAAGGCACAGTGACGGAAGCGCTGCCCAACACGATGTTCCGTGTGGACATCGGCAAGGGGCACACGATACTCGCGCACATCTCCGGCAAGCTGCGTCAGCACTATATCCGCATCGTGCCGGGCGACAAGGTGACCGTGCAGATGTCCCCGTACGACATGACGCGCGGCAGGATAACATGGAGAGCGCGATGACGGCGCGCGGGAGAAGCGCGGAGGTCTGATTACCTGTAAAGGAGAAAGCATTGTGAAAGTGAGAGCGTCTGTAAAACCCATGTGCGAAAAGTGCAAGGTGATCCGGAGGAAGGGCCGGGTCATGGTGATTTGCGAAAATCCCAAGCACAAGCAAAGACAAGGCTGAGAAAGGACTGATTATCAAGTATGGCACGTATTTCCGGTATCGACCTGCCGAAGGACAAACGCGTCGAGGCGGGGCTCACCTATGTCTACGGCATAGGCATCTCAAGCGCGAGGAAAATCCTTGAGGCGACGGGCATCGACCCCGACACGCGCGTCAAGGACCTGACCGAGGCGCAGGAAACGGCACTCCGCGAAGTCATAGACAAGCGGTACACAGTGGAGGGCGACCTGCGCCGCTCCGTCGCGCTCGACATCAAGCGGCTGACGGAGATCGGCAGCTACCGCGGTACAAGGCACCGCCGGGGTCTGCCGGTGCGCGGACAGCGCACGCAGACGAACGCGCGCACGCGCAAAGGCCCGAAACGCACGATAGCGAACAAGAAGAAGTAGGCAGGGGGAAACGATTATGGCAGCAGCGACCAAGAGCAAGGCGAAGACGCGCACACGCCGCCGCGAGCGGAAGAACATAGAAAAAGGGGCAGTGCACATCCGGTCGTCCTTCAACAACACGATGATTACCGTCACGGACACGTCCGGCAACGCGATTTCATGGGCGTCGGCGGGTGAGATGGGCTTCAAAGGCAGCCGGAAATCCACGCCGTTCGCGGCGCAGACGGCGGCCGAAACGGCGGCGAAGGCCGCGATGGAGCACGGACTCAAAACCGTGGAGGTATTCGTCAAAGGCCCGGGGCAGGGGCGCGAGGCGGCAATACGCGCGCTGCAGTCCGCGGGACTTGAGGTGACGATGATCAAGGACGTGACGCCGATCCCGCACAACGGCTGCCGCCCGCCGAAGCGCCGCCGCGTGTAAGCGGCCGGGCTTCGGAATTGTAAACAGGAGGTAATCAGAAATATGGCGAGATACACCGGCGCGGTATGCCGTCTTTGCCGCCGTGAGGCGCAGAAGCTCTTTTTGAAAGGCGACCGCTGTTTTTCGGGCAAGTGCGCGGCGGAACGCCGCGCCTACCCGCCCGGCGCGCACGGGCAAGGCAGGGCGAAGGTGTCCGAATACGGCACACAGCTCCGCGAGAAGCAGAAGGCGAAGCGCTATTACGGCGTTCTGGAGTCGCAGTTCCGAAGCTATTTCGAAATGGCGAGCCGCAAGCGCGGGAAGACCGGCGAAAATCTGCTCTCGATCTTGGAAACAAGGCTCGACAACACCGTCTACCGTCTCGGCCTCGCGATGAGCCGCGCGGAGGCGAGACAGCTCGTGCTCCACAACCATTTCACGGTCAACGGGAAAAAGGCGAACATACCCTCCCTCCTCGTAAAGCCCGGAATGGTAATAGCGCTGAAAGATTCCAGCCGCAGGCTTGAAAAATTCAAATCCGCCGCCGAAGCGAACGCGGCGCGCAAGGCACCGAAATGGCTCGAATACGACGCGGGCAACTGTCTCGCGAAGGTGTTGGCGGAACCGGACAGGGAAGATATCGACCTGCCCGTCGAAGAGCAGCTTATCGTCGAGCTATACTCCAAGTAAACGGGATAGGATATAAAAGGCTGCCTCAGGCTTGCCCTCAAATTGGATAGCTGGCTTACGCCGGCGCTGCGCGCCGGAAAATTGAAGGAGGGTATATATGGTTGAAATTGAAAAGCCGCGCATTGAATGCATAGAACTGCCGGGGGACAACGCGCACGGCAAATATATCATCGAGCCGCTGGAGCGCGGATACGGCACGACGCTCGGCAACTCCCTGCGGCGGATACTGCTCTCGTCACTGCCCGGGACGGCTGTGACCTCGGTGAAAATCGCGGGGATACAGCACGAATTCTCCACGATCCCCGGCGTGAAAGAGGACGTGACGGAGATAATCCTGAATATAAAAGGCATCGTCGCGCGGCTTTACGCGGACAGGCCGAAAACGGTGTACCTCGAAGCGTCCGGCGAGCGGAACGTCACGGCGGCGGACATCATGGCGGACGCGGAGGTCGAAATACTGAACCCGGATCTGCACATAGCGACGCTGTCGGAGGGCGCGTCGCTCCGTATGGAAATGACGATAGACCACGGCAGGGGCTATGTCCCGGCGGAGCGCAACAAACTCTCACAACCCGTCATAGGCGTCATACCCGTCGATTCTATTTTCACGCCCGTGCTGAAAGTCAACTACACGGTGGAAAACACGCGCGTCGGCAATATGACGGACTTCGACAAGCTGACGATAGAGGTGCGGACGGACCGCACGATTTCGGCGCGCGACGCGCTGAGCCTCGGCGCCAAGATACTCTGCGACCACTTCGCGCTGTTCACGGATCTCTCCGACGCGGTGAGCGGGCGCAGCGTGGTAATCGAAAAAACGGAAGAGCAGCGCGACAAGGTGCTGGAAATGACAATAGAAGAGCTCGACCTGTCCGTGCGGAGCTTCAACTGTCTCAAGCGCGCGAACATAAACACGGTTGAGGACCTCATCTCCAAAACGGAAGAGGAGATGATAAAGGTCAGGAATCTCGGACGCAAATCGCTTGAGGAAGTCGTACACAAGCTGACGATGATGGGGCTGAGACTCGCGGACGACAACGGCTGAAACAGCCCGGCCATTTTATTTAAGGAGGATTTCATTATGCCCGGAACACGCAAGCTCGGCAGGACGAGCGCCGCCCGCCGCGCCATGCTGCGCCAGCAGGTCACGGATTTTCTCGACCGGGGCAAGCTGGAAACGACCGTGACGCGCGCCAAGGAAATAGCGCCGATAGCCGAGAGGATGATCACGCTCGGGAAGCGGAACACCCTCGCCTCGCGCCGCGCGGCGCTCGGCTTCATCACGCGCGAGGACGTCGTGACGAAGATATTCGCCCAGACGGCAAAGGTCTACTCGGAGCGCCGGGGCGGCTACACGCGCATCACGCGCATAGGGCCGCGGCGCGGCGACGCCGCGGAAATGGCGGTGCTTGAACTCGTATAAAGCGTGAAAAACCCAAACAGCCTCGCGGCAAGCCGCGAGGCTGTTTGGGTTTTCTGCGTTCACGTTGATGTTGAATTCCCCGCGCTTATGGCGTATAATGCCATCGCATACAAAACGGGCGCGGCGGGATACGTGACGGCGGGCGTCCGGAGCTTTGGGGGGTGAAAGCGGGTTATGCTGAAGATAAAAAATTTTATTGACCGCTTCGTTTTTTCCGAGCGGCTGCCGCTGGACGCGCGCATGACGAACATGGTGGGTGCCGTCGGGATAGCGGGCGTGCTCGCGGCTATCGTCACGCGCCTTTTCATGCGCAGCGGGTTCGCGCTGATACTGGTGTTGACGGGCATGGTGCTGCTGGTGGCGGCGCTGCTCGTATGGTGCAATATTTACAACAAGCACAGGATAGGGGCGCTGCTCATACTGCTGTCGCTGTGCTATGTGCTGCTGCCCGCCTCGCTGTTCGCGATGGGCGGCGCGCAAAGCGGCGTGGCGGCGTACTTCGCGATGTCAATCGTACTCATATTCTTTCTGTCGAAAGGCAGGGCGCGCGCCGTCATTCTGACGACGCACATCCTCTGGGTGATAGCGTGCTACGCCGCGTCCTCCGTGCCGCCGTTCGACGCGCTCGTCGCGGAGCTGAGCGGACCGGCGCAGTATGTGGACAATATTCAGTGCTTCGTCGTGGCGGGCTTTTTCATCGCGTCGATAGTCATGTTCCAGAACAAGATATTCCGCGAGACGAAAAAGACGATGGATATGATGTTCCGCTCGGCGAACGCCACGTCCATATCCCTGCTTGATCTGGATATGGAAAAGCCGGAGGAGGCGCTGCGGCGCGGCATAGCGACGATGGCGCAGGCCGTGGGCGCCGACAGGATAAGCGTGTGGAAGAACGCGGAGCGGGACGGCAAGCTGTGTTTCACGCACCAACTGTCCGGGAGCGCCGGCGCGGAAGGCGGTGCCGCGGGCATCGAGATTGGCGAGGGGGAGGAAGCCGCCATCGCGCTCTCGTATGAGGAGCATCTTCCGGACTGGCCGGCGCGGCTTTCCGGCGGGGCGCCGCTGAATCTCACGGGCGGCGATTTCTCGGAATACGAGCGGGCCATTTTTTCCGGATTCGGCATACTTTCGATTTTTGTCGTGCCCATAATACATCAGGGCGGGTTCTGGGGTTCCGTCACATTCGACAATTGTCACAGCGACAGAAGGTTTTCGTCCGATGAGGAGCGCATCATGGTGCCCGGCGCGCTGCTGCTCGCCAACGCGATTATCCGCAACCGGATGACGCTCGATTTATCCCGCGCGCAGAGCGCGGCGGAGGCGGCGTCGCGCGCGAAGAGCGAGTTCCTGTCCAACATGAGCCACGAGATCCGCACGCCGATGAACGCCATAATAGGCATGACGTCGATAGGGCGTTCCGCGGATACCGTCGAACGGAAAGATTACGCTTTCGACAAGATAGGGGACGCGTCGGCGCATCTGCTCGGCGTCATCAACGACATCCTCGATATGAGCAAGATCGAGGCGAACAAGCTGGAACTGTCCCACGCCGAGTTCGTATTCGAGAAGGTGCTGAAAAAGGTCGTGGACGTCAACAATTTCCGCGTCGACGAGAAGCGCCAAAGTCTCTCCGTCCGCATCGACCGCGCGATACCGCGCGTACTCATAGGCGACGACCAGCGCCTGACGCAGGTCATAACGAATCTCATGTCGAACGCCGTGAAATTCACCCCTCCCGGCGGCGACATCAGCATAGACGCGCGTCTCGACGGCGCGGAGGACGGGATATGCACGCTTCGGATCAGCGTGACCGACACGGGTATCGGCATAAGCCCAGAGCAGCAGTCGCGCCTGTTCACGTCGTTCCAGCAGGCGGAGAGCGGCACGTCGCGCAAGTTCGGCGGCACGGGGCTGGGACTTGCCATATCCAAGCGGATAATAGAGATGATGGGCGGGCGCATATGGATTGAGTCCGAGGCCGGGCGCGGCTCGACGTTCACCTTCACGGTGAAAGCGGCGCGCGGCGCGGAGGAGAGCCAGGGGCTGCTTCCGCCCGGCGTCAACTGGGGGAACCTGCGTCTGCTCGCCGTGGACGACGATCCGGGCACGCTCGAATATTTCGCGCAGCTGGCGCAAAGCGCGGGCGTGGAATGCGACACGGCGTCAAGCGGAGAGGAAGTCTGCCGGACAATGGACAGCGGCGGCGGCGAATATGACATCTGCTTCGTGGACTGGAAGATGCCCGGCATGGACGGCGTGGAACTGACGCGCCGCCTGAAGGGGGCGGGGCGGGGCAAGTCCGTCGTCATCATGATATCCTCCGCGGATTGGAGCGCAATCGAGGAGGAGGGGCGGCGCGCCGGGGTGGATAAATTCCTGTCGAAGCCGCTGTTCCCCTCATCCGTCATCGACTGCATAAACGAATGCCTCGGCATAGGGGCGGTGCCCGCCGCTCCGGAGGAACCTGGCGCGGACGGCGAGGACGACTTTTCGGGGTACTGCGCCCTGCTCGCGGAGGACGTGGAGATAAACCGAGAGATAGTGATGGCGCTGCTGGAGCCGACGAGGCTGCGCGTGGAGTGCGCGGAGAACGGCGCCGCGGCGGTGAAGATGTTCGCCGGGGATCCCGGGCGCTACGACGTGATATTCATGGATGTGCAGATGCCGGAGATGGACGGATACGAGGCGGCGCGCCGCATCCGCGCGCTCGGCGTCCCGGAGGCCGCCTCCGTCCCGATAATCGCGATGACCGCCAACGTGTTCCGGGAGGATATAGAAAAGTGCATAGAGGCCGGCATGGACAGGCACCTCGGAAAGCCGCTCGATACCGCCGAAGTCCTTGCGGCGCTGCGGGAGACTTTGCGGTAAACGCGGGTTTTGATATTTTCTGTTGCCATTTCGCGCCCGAAGTGTTATTATTGTGTCATATAATCCGGGTGTAACGCGCAAAATGACCATACCTTGATCTACGGATCCTCGGTCGTTTTGCGCCCGAAGCGGAACGAAAGGCACGGTCAGAATTATGCGCTTTGAGGAATGGCAGGTAAAAGGCTTTGACAGGAACGCGGCGGTGAAGCTTTGCCGCCGCGGGATAAATCCGCTGGCGGCGGTATTCATGTGCTCGCGCGGGATGACGGAGTACGACGACGCGGCAAGGTTCATAACGGACAGGCCATCCGATATTCACGACCCCATGCTGCTCCGCGATATGCCGGCCGCCGCCGAGCGGATCGAGCTCGCCCTCTCCCGCGGCGAGAGCATATTCGTGTTCGGGGACTATGACGTGGACGGGATGACGGCCTCCGCGCTGATGAAAAGCTATTTCCGCTCGCGCGGTACCGAATGCGGCATATATATACCGGGGCGCGCGGAGGAGGGATACGGGCTCAACCGCCCCGCGCTGGAATACCTGAAGTCAGAGGGCGCGGAGCTCGTCATAACGGTGGACTGCGGCATCACGGCGGTGGAGGAGGCGGATTACGCCCGCGAGCTCGGGATGGATTTGATAATAACGGACCATCACGAGTGCCGGGACGACATCCCGCGCGCCGTCGCCGTCGTCGATCCGAAAAGGCCGGACAGCCGGTACCCGTTCAGCGCGCTCGCCGGCGTCGGCGTCGCGTTCAAGCTCATCTGCGCGCTCGAAAAGGACAAAACGCCGTATGAGCTCTTGGAAAGCTACGGGGATCTTGTCGCCGTGGGGACGATCGCCGACGTCATGCCCGTCGTCGGGGAGAACAGGGCGCTCATACGCGCGGGGCTCCGCAAACTCGCGAGAAATCCCCGCCCCGGACTGCTGGCGCTGATGCGCGCCACCGGCGCGCCCTCCGCCGACATAAATTCCGCCGCCATCGGGTTCATGCTCTCCCCGCGCCTGAACGCCGCCGGGCGCATGGGGCAAACGGGGCTGTCCGTCGATATACTGCTGACGGAGGACCACGAGGAGGCGGAGCGGCTGACGCGCGAGCTGTGCGAGCTGAATACGCGTCGGCGCGAGCTGGAGGGCGGCATTTTCGCGGAGGTCGAGGAGCGTATGAGCGACATCCTGCCGGACGGGCCCATCGTCATGTCCGGGGAAAACTGGTTCCACGGCGTCATGGGCATCGTCGCGGCGAGGACGGCGGAGCGCTGGATGCTCCCCGCCGTCATAATAAATATGGACGAGGACGGCATCGGGCGCGGCTCCTGCCGCAGTTTCGGGCTGTTCCGTATGTATTCCGCGCTCCAAAAGTGCTGCGACCTGCTTATAAATTACGGCGGGCACGAGATGGCGGCGGGCATCACGATAGCGCGCGGGAACATAGACGAGCTCCGCCGGCGCCTGTCGGAGATTTACCGCGAGGAGATAAAAACGCGCCCCGCCCCGACGCTTTTCCTCGATTTCGAGGTCGAAAAACCGCATTTGCTCGACATCGAGAACGTAAAGGCGCTCTCGATGCTCGAACCGTTCGGGAACGGGAACCTCCCGCCGAGCATGCTCATACGCGGCGCGCGCGTCGCGCTGCTCTCACCCGTCGGAGGCGGCAAGCACACGCGCCTGCGCATAGAGAAAGGGCGCGTGTCGCTGGACTGCATTTTCTTCGCCGCCGAGGCGGACTCTCTGAAAATACGGGAGGGCGGCAGCGCGGACGTCGCCTTCGCCCCGCAGCTCAACGAGTTCCGGGGGCGGCGCAGCGTCCAGCTGCACGTCATAGACGTAAGGCCGCATGAAAGCGGCCCCCGGCGGCACGCGGACGCGGAAGCGGTGATGTGATTTGCCGGGCGGGACGGAGGAACTCTATGGATACCTTGAAAACGCCGTGCGCGCGTACAACCCCGCGGCTGATTTCGCGCGCCTGCGCGCCGCGTACGATTTCGCCGGGCGCCTTCACGAGGGGCAGCTCCGCCGCGACGGTTCCCCGTATGTGTCCCACCCGCTCGAAACGGCAGGCATCGTCGCGGATATGGGCCTCGACGACGATTCGCTCATCGCCGCGCTCCTGCACGACTGCATAGAGGATACCTCCGCCACGCGGGAGGAAATAGCGAAGCTCTTCGGCGCGGACGTCGCGGACATCGTGGAGGGCGTGACGAAGCTCACGCGCGTGCAGTACACGAGCAAGGAAGACGAGCAGATGGAGAATCTGCGGAAGATGCTTATGGCGATGGCGCGCGATATCCGCGTCATACTCATAAAAATCGCCGACAGGCTCCACAACATGCGGACGATGGAATATCAGACGCCGGAGAAGCAGCGAGAAAAATCGCTTGAAACCATGGAGGTCTACGCGCCGATAGCCCACAGGCTGGGAATGCAGAAGATAAAATGGGAGCTTGAGGACCTGTCGCTGCGCTATCTCGACAACGAGGCTTACGAGCGCATAAGGCAGGGACTTCTTGAACGCGAGCGGGAGAACGCCTCCTTCTTCGTTTCGACCGAGGAACGCATACGCGGACGTCTGCGCGAAGCCAGCCGAAACTGCGAGGTCTACGGGCGCATAAAGCATATATACAGCATCTACCGCAAGATGGAGTCCCAGGGCAAGACGTTCGGGGAGGTGCTCGACCTCTACGCGTTCCGCGTCGTCGTGGAGACTATCGGGGAGTGCTATTACGCCCTGGGGAGCATCCACGAGATTTTCAGGCCGATACCGGGGCGCTTCAAGGACTATATAACAACGCCCAAGCCGAACGGCTATAGGAGCCTGCACACCACCGTCATAGGCGGGGAGGGCATCCCGTTCGAGGTGCAGATACGCACGCGCGACATGCACCGCGTCGCGGAATACGGCGTCGCCGCCCACTGGAAGTACAAGGGCGGCGTGGCGAAGAAAACGGGCGACGAGGAAAAATTCGCATGGATACGGCGGCTTTTGGAGTCGCAGCAGGATTCCGACGCGCAGGAATTTTATCAGTCGCTCCGGACGGACATGTTCGCCGACGAGGTGTTTGTGTTCACGCCGAAGGGCGACGTCATAAACCTGCCCGCCGGGGCGACGCCCATCGACTTCGCGTACAGCATACACTCCGCGATAGGCAACCGCATGACGGGGGCGAAGGTGAACGGGCGCATAGTCCCCTACTCGCACGCGCTGCAAAACGGGGACATTGTGGAAGTTCTGACCTCAAACGCGTCCCGCGGCCCATCGCGCGACTGGCTGGGCATCATCAAAAGCCCGGAGGCGCGGAACAAAATCCGCCAGTGGTTCAAGAAAGAGAAGCGGGAGGAAAACATCGTCCACGGCCGCGTCGCGTTCGATTCTGAACTGCGGCGGGCGAATTTGAAGCTGGCGGACGTCTCGCGGGAGGAAACGCTGGCGCGCATCCTCGAAAAACTCTCCTTCCCGACGCTTGACGATCTGCTGGCGGCGATAGGCTACGGCGGCATTTCCGCGCAGAAAGCCGTGAACAAAATCCGCGACGACATTTTTGCCGCCGCGCGCGTCCGCAGAAAGGACGACCCGGAGCCCGCCCCCGGCGAGCCGAAGGGAGCGAGGCGGCGCACGCCCGTCTCCGGCGTCGTCGTCGAGGGGCTGGAGAACTGCCTCGTCAAATTCGCGAGGTGCTGCGCGCCCGTGCCGGGCGACGCCGTCGTCGGGTTCATAACGCGCGGCTTCGGCGTGTCCGTGCACCGGGGGGACTGTCCGAACTACGCGAAATCCCGGGGCGACCCGGAAGAGGCGGGACGCTGGGTGAACGTCGAGTGGGCGAACTCCGACAGCGACATTTATTGCGCGGCGCTCGCGATAACGGCGGGCGCCCGCGACGGGCTCGTGGCGGACATTTCGACAGCCATGGGCGCGATGAAGGTGAAGATGACCTCTTTTTCCGCGAAAGAATCCGGCGGCGCGGCGAGCGTGTCGATGACCGTCGAGATCAAAAACAGCGAAGAGCTCTCCGCCGCCATGTCGCGCCTGCGCGGCATACGCGGCGTGACGGAAGTGCGCCGCGGGGAGTGAACGGGAAAATGTTTTTTGCGGATTGCGCTTCATACGTGCCAAAAGCGCCGGGCCGCCGACCGTTCTCTCCCCCGTTTCCTTCGCCCTACTGCGCGTCGTACAGCGGGAAGCGCACCTCGAACCTCATCCCGCCGCCATCTCGCCGCGCCGCCGACACCGTCCCGCCGTACGCCCTCACAGTGTCGCGCACGATGGCGAGCCCCAGCCCGGAGCCGCCGTGCGACCGCGAGCGCGCCTTGTCAACCCTGTAGAACCTGTCGAATATGTGTCTCAGGTCGTCCTCCGGCACGCCTATCCCGGTGTCCTCCACGGTGAGCGCGGCTTCGCCGCCCTCTCTCCGCAGCCGCGTGGACACGCTCCCGCCGCGCGTGTTGTATTTCAGCGCGTTTTCGACGAGGTTGAATACTATCTGATGCAAGGAGTCCTCCGTCAGAAGCGCCAGGCAGCCGCCGTCGAGCGCGGAGGAGAGCGATATGCCCTCAGAGTCCGCCAGCGGGCGCAGCATCCGGAGCGTCGCCGCGGCGACCTCGCGCATATCGACGGGCACGGGTGTTTCCGCGATGCCGCCGTCGAGCCGCGTCAGGGACAGGAGCTTTTCCGTCGTCCTCGTCAGGCGCTCCGCCTCCTCGCCGATGTCCGCGACGAACTCGCGCATCGTGTCGCCGTCTATTTCCTCGTTCTGCAGTATGCTGTCGGACAGGAGCCTTATCGACGCCAGCGGGGTCTTCAGCTCGTGGGAGGCGTCCGCGACGAACCGCCGCCGGATATCCTCCGTCTCGTGCAGCTTGCCCGTCAGGCTGTCAAACTCCCGCCCGAGCATGGCCAGCTCGTCGCTCCCGCTCATTTTTATGCGGTAGCCGTACTCCCCTTCGCGCACGGACACGATGGCGCGCAGTATGCTCGTTATGCGCCGCATGACCGTCCACAATATGAACGCGATCAGCGCCGCCGAGAGCGACACGACGACGAGGGATATGTTCTTGATCGTGTTTTGCAGACCGATGAGTATGGCGCCCTGCTCTCTGTCCGTCTCGCTGGCGAGCACGCTCCCTGTCACCGCGCCGCCGCGCGTTATGGGCAAAAACGCCCTCGCGGAGAACGCCCCGCCCCGGAAGCTGAGGCTGTAGACGTCATATCCCTCCAGCACGCGCGGGGAATGTTCCGCCGCGAAGGTCTCGGCGCCCGCGTCCCCGCCGTCGGAGGACATCTCATACAGCACGCTCCCGCGAGTGTCCGTTATCCTGATATGCGACAGCCCGGAAATGTCGAGACGCGAGACGACCTGCTCCGCGGAGTCGGCGGACAGCCGCTCGATATCCCGCAGGGCCGTTTCGAGCATCGCCGCCTGGCTTTTGACGAAAGCCTGCTTGGACGCGAAAATCATATCCCGCGACGCCGAGAGGAAGTACGTGTTCATAAGGGCGAGCGTGACGGCTGTCATCACGGCGTACGAGAGCGCGAACTTCATTTTCAGACTGCTGAAAAGGCGGACGCCGCCCTTGCCGCCGGTTTCTTTCGCGGCGGCGCGCGTCACTGCTCCCCCGCCGGGCGCGGCTTCGCGTAGTAGCCGACGCTCCACTTGGTCATGATCAGCTCCGGCTTCGCGGGGTTCAACTCCAGCTTCTCGCGCAGGCGCCTGATATGCACATCGACCGTGCGCACATCGCCGAGATAATCCCTGCCCCAGACGATGTTAAGCAGGCTGTCCCGGCTGTAAACGCGCCCGGGGTTCCGCGCCAGAAGCTCCATGAGGTCAAACTCTTTCGCCGTGAGTTCCACGTGCTCGTCGAAACGCGCCGCGCGGCGCTCCTCCGGGTACAGGGCGATGTGGCCGAGCCTTATCTCCTCGCTCCCGGGGGGCGGGGAGGCGATGACCGACCGGCGCAGGAGGGCGCGTATGCGCGCTTTCATCTCCAGGATGTTGAACGGCTTTGTTATGTAATCGTCCGCGCCGTACTCAAAGCCCATGATCTTGTCCGTGTCCTCGTCCCGCGCCGTCAGCATTATTATGGGTACCGTCGAGAACTCGCGTATGCGCATACACGCCTCAAGCCCGCCGAGCCGGGGCATCATCACGTCGAGTATTATGAGGTCATAGCCCCCCGCGCGCGCGGCGGTGACGGCCGCCTCCCCGTCGGAGCCCGTATCAACCTGATAGCCCTCGTTTTCAAGATTGAACTTTATGCCCTTCACGAGCTTTATCTCGTCGTCTACGACAAGTATCTTCATCCGGGTACGCTCCTTTCGCGGCGGCGGGTTCCCGCCGCGCGCTTTCAGTCCGCCGTTATCAAATCCTTTATCGCGTCGTATTTCTTATCCCCGATGCCGGAGACGTTTTTCAGCGTCGCCGTCCGTTTTAGGGGACCGTTCGCCTCTATGTACGCGCGTATGCGCCCCGCGATCGCGGGACCTATGCCGGGCAGTTCCTGAAGTTCCTCGTCCGTTGCGAGGTTTATGCGGAGCCTGCCCTCCGCGTCGCGGTGCGGTTCAGAAGCCGGGTCGGACGCCGGCGCGGGGGGCGCGCTTTCCTCCCCCGCGTCCCCGGACTCCGCGGACGGCACCGGGGGCGCCGTCGCCGCGACGCTTCCGGCGGCGGGGGATTCGCGCACCGTGACGCCCGAGGGGGACGCCCTCCTGCCGAGGAAGTATCCGAGCGTGAAACTGACGAACACGGCGGTAATGAGCGCCGCCGCTATCTCAGCCTTTCTGTTTTTCAACGAACCACCGCCCCGAAAATTGATCTGAGCTTGCGATTATCACGGATTGTATGGTATTATACCATATCTCCCGGCATATTCATAGCTCCCGTATGAAAAATTAAGTCCGCCGGGGGCTTAGTGCGTGAATGAAAAAATTCAAAGCCGCGCCCGTAATCCCGCTGATACTCGCCCTCGCGCTCAACGTCTCGCCGGGGCTTGCCGCCCCCGCGCCGGATTTCCTCGCGGAGGCCGTCTGCCTCGCGGAGGCCTCGACGGGGGAGATTCTGTACGAGAAAAACGCGGATGCCCGGCGCGGCCCGGACGCGCTCGTGAAAATTATGACGCTGCTGCTCGCCGCAGAAGCCGTCGAAAGCGGGGAAGTCTCCCGCTCGGAGACGGTGGATGACACGGGAAGCGCGTTTTACGGCATGACCTTCGCCGATTTGCTCCGCTGCGCTTACATAGGCGGGGACGACGGGGCGTGCAACGCCATAGCCGGGCGCGTGAGCGGCGGCACGGAGGCTTTCGTTGCGGCAATGAACGCCCGCGCGGAGGAGCTCGGCTGTTCCGGCACGCGCTTCGCGAACGCGCACGGCGCGCCTGACGCGGCGCAGTACACCACGGCGCGGGACATGTCGGCAATAGTCCGCGCGGCGGCCGGGAACGCGCTGTTCACGGAAATCGCGTCCGCGCGGTCGTATGATGTCCCGGCGGCGGGCGAGTCCGCCGCGCGCCGCCTCTCTAACGCGAATTATATGATAATCCCGTCCCGCGAGCGCTACTATTACAAATACGCCGTTTTCGGGGGTATCTCCGCGACGTACGAAAACGGCTGCGGGTGCGCGGCGTTCGCCGAGCGGGAGGAGTTTTCGGCAGTCGCCGTCGTCCTCGGCGCGCGCGCCATCCTGCTGGAGGATCAGTCCACGGAGATGCAGAACCTCACGGAGGCGCGTCGCCTGTTCGAATGGGGCTTCTCGAACTACAGCCGCCGCGACGTGATTTCCTCCCGTGAGCTCGTCGCGCGCGCGGAGGTGGCGTTCGGCAGCGGCGCGGACTATGTCAACCTCCGCCCCGACCGCAACGTCACACTGCTCCTGCCGACGGAGCTTGGGGAGGATGATATATCCCGCGAGACGCGCGTCTACTCGGAGGAGGCGGGGGAGCCCGTCCGCGCACCGGTGGAGGCGGGGGAAGAGCTTGGGGAAATCATCGTATCGCGCGGGGGGCGGGAACTCGCGCGGGCAAAACTCGTGGCCGATTCCGCCGTGCCGCTCCTGCGCGCGAAATTCATAAGGAAGCTCGCGGCGGACGCGCTCCGCAGCCGGTGGGCGAAGATCATAGGCTCGGCGGCGGCGGCGCTTTTCCTCGCTTACGCCGCCATAGTCGTGCGGTACAACATAATCCGCGCCCGGCGCGTGAAACGCATAAACGACGTAAAGCGGCGCATAGCCGAGGAACGGCGGCGCGGCGGAGACGAATAGCCGCCGCCCCCGTGTCCGCCGATTGTTGACTTGCGCGCTAATCCGGTGTAAAATACATTCAGTAACAAAAAGAACCAAAGAAGCGAGGAATCCGCGTTGAAAGAAATCGTCAGCATCAAACTCAACGACAAGGGGAAAATCTATTTTTTCGACCCCCGGGGGCTCGCGATCGGGAGCGGGGCGCGCGTCGTGGTCGAAACGGGGAACGGCATCGCGTACGGCGTGTGCTCGTACGGCAATCATGAGGTCGAGGAAAGTATCATAGTGCCGCCGCTCCGCCCCGTCATAAGGCTCGCCACGCCGGAGGACGATGAGCGCGCGGCCGCCTGCATAGAGCGCAACGCGGACGATCTTCGCCTGTGCCAAGAGAAAATCGACGAGATGAACCTTCCGATGAAGCTCATATCCTCCGAGCGCAGTTTCGACGGCTCGCGCATCACGTTCCATTTCACGTCGGAGAGCCGCGTGGATTTCCGCAAGCTCGTGTGGGAGCTTTCACAGATGTTCAGGACGCGCGTCATGCTGATTCAAGTCGCCGCGAGGGACAAGGCAAAGCTCATAGGCGGGCTCGGCGTCTGCGGAAGGCCGTTCTGCTGTTCCCGGTTCCTGCGCGATTTCCATC
Organism: Oscillospiraceae bacterium; assembly: GCA_031279125.1. Lineage (GTDB taxonomy): Bacteria > Bacillota > Clostridia > Oscillospirales > Oscillospiraceae > JAIRRO01. The sequence goes on along the minus strand of JAITJC010000070.1, from coordinate 14,020 downwards.
CCGTATCGATCAAAATGGCGAAAATGCAGGGGCTTTCGCTGAACCCCGTTAAAATCGCCGGCACGTGCGGAAAGCTCATGTGCTGCCTGAAATACGAGCAGAAAGCGTACGAGGATCTTTTGACGCGCGCCCCGAAGATCAACGCCTTCGTCGAAACCCCGTACGGTAAGGGCAGTATCGTCGGCATAAACCTGCTGCGCGGAGTCGCGAAGGTGCGCCTTGAGGACGGGGGCGACGCGACGCTGAAATCCGTCGCCTTCGACGAGCTCGACGTACTCGGCGGCAAGACGCGCCGGGCGGAATACCAGACCGCCAAGGCGGAAGGGCGCCTTGAGGAGGCGGGCTTCAAGCCCTCCGTCATCAGAAAGCCCGAGCCCATCATCATTCCGGATTTCCTGGCGGACGCCCCGCCCGCCCCGCCCGCCAAGGGCACGGGCAAGCGCGGCGCGGACGGGCGCGGTACAGGCGGACGCGGCGCGGGCGCCCCGGCGCCCAGGCCCACGGCGCCCAGACCCGCGGCGCCCGACATGCCGGCGCGCGGGGGGGCGGGCGAGCGCCCGCCCGCGCCGCGCCCGGAGCCCGTCAAAAAGCCGGGCCCCGGGCGGAAGGGCGGCTACAACAAAAACAAGCGGCGCGGTGTCGGCAGTGGCGGCAACAGCAGTGTCGGCGGCAACGGAGACAGCGGCGGGGGCGGCGTCAAAGAACCCTGAGCCGGGGCGCCGCCCCCGGATATCCCGCGAGGCGGATTTCAATCCGACCGCTCACAAAATTATAAAAAGGGGGAGTTCAGTCATGGCGGAACAGGCAAACACGAAATTTTACAGCAGGTTCAGCAAAAAACGGGGGTATAGCTGGGAAACCCCGCCCGAGCCGATTCCCGAAAGCGGGATTTCGGAAACGCGCGAAACCGAGGTTCTTGTCGTCGGCGGCGGCATAAGCGGGCTGGCGGCGGCCGCCCGCCTGCGGGAGAAAGGTCTGCGCGTCGCGGTGATCGACAAAAACGACCGCCAGGTGTCGCTCGCGGGTCAGATTTCCGGTATAAACAGCCGCTATATGAAACAGCGCGGCATCTACATAGACCCGAAAAAATTCGCCGCGGACTGGCTCAAGATCAGCGGAAGCCGCGTCCAGGAGGAACTGCTGTGGGTTTACATCAACCGCAGCGGGGAGGGCTTCGACTGGCTGTGCGACCTTGCGGGCGGGGAGGACAACCTCGACATCAACATCTACGTCCCCTATCTCGGAGAGGCGTTCGGGGAATACTACGGCACCCACCACATCAGCAAGAAGCCCCATTGTGACAAGTACAAAAGCTTCGGGGGCGGCTTCCTCGCGTGCGAGATACTCGAAAAAGCCCTGGAGGAATCCGGCGGGCAGCTGTACCGGGGGACTACGGCGCTGTACCTCGAAAAGAACGGCGGGGGCAGGGTCACGGGCTGTGTCTGCAAGTCCGGCGACGGCAAAATCATACGCTTTGCGGCGTCGGCGGCGACGGTGCTCGCAACGGGCGACGCGAGCGACGACGAGGAGATGCTGGAGGCCTTCTGTCCCATAGGTCTGCGCCCGTCGAAGCGTTTCCCCAGAAGGGGCAACACGGGCGACGGCCAGAAAATGGCGTACTGGGCGGGCGCCATCCTCGACAACCCGGAATGGGCGCCGACGCTCCACGCGCTGGGCTACAGCGGGTATCAGTTCTTTTTCCTGCACGTGAACCAACGCGGTGAGCGCTTTATGAACGAGGATACGTGGATGCAGGCGAAGTCCGTGCGCTGTCTTATGCAGCCGGGCGGGGACTTCGCGTTCTCGGTGTTCGATTCCAAATGGGCGGACGAAATCGAGGAACGCTGGCATCTGCTGGGCGGCCAGGGCATGGCGCCGCTCACTAATCTCGGCGAGAAATTCAACCGCGAGCAGCTTGAAAAATCCATCCACGGGACAATCTACGGCAATTCCGTGTTCGGGGACGGCGGGGAGGGCGACGTGTACGTCAACGGCGGCAACGGCTTTGTCGCGGACACGCTCGAAGAGCTCGCGGAAAAAATCGACGTCCCGGCGGAAACCCTGAAAAAGACCGTGGCGCGCTGCAACGAAATCGCCGCGAGCGGCGACGACACCGACTTCGGCAAGCGCCGCGAGCTTCTGACCACGATTGAAAAACCGCCGTTCATCGCGCTGAAATGGGGCCCCAGTCTGCTGGACGTGTTCGGCGGGGCGCTGACGGACTCGCGCCTCAACGTGCTCGACGCGAACCACGACCCGATACCGGGGCTCTGCGCCGTCGGCAACGCGGCGGGCGGGATGTACGCCGTGGACTATCCGCTGCTGCTCAACGGCAACAGCTACGGACGCGCGCTCGCCTACGCACTGCAGCTCGCGGACGGGCTTTCGGCGGACAGCGAGCGGTAGGGCGGTTTTGCGGATACGGGATAAAGACAAAATATCATCAATGAAAACGATCGGAATCGCGTGCCTTCTGACAGCGCTCGCGCTTTTGTGCGCCTGCGGCGGGACGGAGGTTCCGGAGACGCCGGAAACCCCCTATCCGTCCGCGAGCCCGCCCGCGATCTCCGCGGAGCCGTCGCCGTCCCCGCCGCCGCCGGAACCGACGCCCTGCGACGGCCCCGTAAACCCGCTCACCGGACTGCCTTCGGACGCTTCCGGCGCGAACGCTCGGCCCATAGCCATAATGCTCAACAACCGCAAAATCGCCCAGCCCCAGCTCGGCGTCTCAAAGGCGGACATTCTCGTCGAAACGCTTGTGGAGGGCGGGATTACGCGAATGCTCGCGATCTTTCAGGACGTCGGGGACGTCGGGGAGATAGGCAGCGTCCGCAGCGCGCGCCCGTACTATATCGACATCGCGCAGGGCTTCGACGCCATTTACATCCACGCCGGAGGCAGCGCGGACGCATACAAGGCGCTGAAAGCGCGCGGCGTCACGCGGCTGGACGGCGTGAACGGCACGAAGCAGGACATATTCTACCGCGACGCCGCCCGCCGCCGCGACATGGGCTATGAGCACAGCATGGTGACCTCGGGAGAGCTAATAGAAAAATACATCCCGACATACGGTTTCCGTCTGGAGCACGAACCGGGCTGCAGCGCGGGACTGAAATTCGAGGACGGCCTCACCCCCTCGGGGGAGGGCGCGGGGAAGATCAAAATCGCCTACTCCTCCTCAAAATCCACGTCGTTCGAATACAGCGCCGAAACAGGGGAATACCTCGCCTCCCAGCACGGCGGCGAATACAAGGACGGCGGGAACGGGGAGCGCGTCGCGTTCTCGAATATACTGATCGTCAAAACCTCCGTTGGCATCATAAAAGGCGACCCCTACGGGTGCCTGGAGATAGACCTGACGAGCGGCGGCGACGGCTTCCTCTCCGCCGGGGGGCGGTATATCCCGATAAAATGGGAAAAGGACGCGCCGTCCTCTCCGTTCAAGTTCACGCGCGCGGACGGGACGGAAGCGGCGCTGCGCCCCGGGCGCACGTATATCGGCATCGTGTCAGGAAGTACGCCGGTGGAGTTTGAAGAAGCGGGCGCTTAAACGGGAGGCGCGTATGGCGCGCCGGCTTGACCTTTAACGGGATGTCCGCGCAGATATTCGGCGGCGGGCATCCGCTTGCCGTTCGCCGCGGCGAGTTCCGTCACGATCACGGAACCACCGGAGCAGGCGACCTCTATCCCGTCCTTCCCGGCGGAGACGATTTCCCCGGGGAGGGCGCTCGGGACGCCCGCCCCCGCTTTCGCCGAGAATATCTTATAATCGATGCCGCGCAACGTGGTTTTGGCGACAGGCCACGGATTCAAGGCGCGAATTTGATTTAAGATTTTCCCCGGCGGCATATGCCAGTCAATCGGCGAGAGCTCTTTCGTGAGCGGCGGGGCGAAGCTCGCCTCCGCGTGGTTCTGCGGCGTCCGGGGCGCCTTGCCGCGCTCTATCAGGTCAAGCGTTTCGGACAGAAGCTCCGCGCCGAGCGGCGCGAGCCGCGCGAAAAGTTCCCCGGAGGTTTCGCTCTCGCCGACTTCCGCGGATTTCGCGAGGATTATATCGCCCGCGTCAAGCTCCGGCGCCATATACATGCTCGTGACGCCCGTCACGGTCTCCCCGTTCAGCACGGCGCGCTGAATAGGCGCCGCGCCGCGATAGCGCGGCAGGAGCGATGCGTGAATATTCACGCACCCGAGCCTCGGTAGCGCCAGTATTTCCGGCGGGAGCAGTCTCCCGTAGGCTACGACGACAATTATATCCGGCGCGAGATCTCTCAAAACCGCCTCCGCCTCTCCCCCGCGCAGCGTGTCCGGCTGATAAACCGGGCTTTTTCCCATGGCCGCCGCTTTGACAGGCGGCGGCGTGAGCTTCATTCCGCGCCCCGACGGTCTGTCGGGCTGAGTGAACACGGCGATTACATCCCACCCGCCGTCATACAGCCGCTTTAAGGACTCGGCGGCGAAATCCGGGGTCCCCATGAACACGATTTTCACGCGCCGTCCTCATCCCTCTCCCGCCGCATCTCCTCAATCTCTTCATCCGTCAGATAGCGCGAAACGTATTCGGAGAACATTATCCCGTTCAGATGGTCGATTTCATGGCAGAACGCCCGCGCCGTCAACCCCTCGCCCCACGCCTCAAATTCGCGCCCGTGCCTGTCGCGCGCGCGCACCTTGACAAGCCGGGGGCGCTTTACGAGCCCGTATACGCCGGGGACGGAAAGGCATCCCTCCGCGCCTTCCTGTTCGCCGGAGCTCGCGATTATTTCGGGGTTTATCAGCTCGATAATCTGCTCCTCGATATCCTCCGTCTCAACCGACGTGTCCACGACAAGCGCGGCGCGGCGCAGTACACCCACCTGGGGCGCGGCGAGCCCCAGCCCGTTCGCGTCTATGAGCGTCTCGCGCATGTCGTCGAGCAGCTTGTGAAGCCGCGCGTTAAAATCCGTCACGTCGCGGCTTTTTTTCAAAAGCGCCGCGTCCCCGTCTTTCAATATGTTTCTGAGAGCCATAATAGCTTGACCGTCCCTTTCCCCCGCCCGCCGACTACTCGAACGGGTCGATGTCCGCGTGTACGGACACGCCCCTGTTTTTGCCGTCTTTCGAGAATTCGCGGACGGTGTGCGCCACCGTCTCGCGCACGCGCTTCGTCGCCTTGCACATCAGCGTGATTCTGTATCTGTACCGGTTGTTCACCCGCATTATCGACGCCGGGGCGGGACCGAGCACGGATACGCCGCTCTCCCCCGCGAGATACCCGCGCAGGGAACCGCGTATCTTCACGCATCCCGTCAGCACGGCGGCTTCCTCCGCGCCGGATGCCGTAATTACGAGAAAATCCCGCGACGGCGGCGCGCCGGAGACCTCGCGCCTTACGATTTCCTTCTCGTAAAAGCCGTCGTAGTCCTGCCGTGAGGCAAGGCGTATGACCTCGTGCCCCGGCGTCATAGTCTGGATCACCGCCCTGCCGGACAGCTCCCCCCGCCCGGCGCGCCCTACGACCTGCGTGATAAGCGAGAATGTCCGCTCGTGCGCCCTGTAGTCGTTCACGAACAGCGACAGATCCGCGAACACCACGCCGACGAGCGTCACGCCCTCAAAATCCAGCCCCTTCGCCACCATCTGTGTGCCGAGCAGAATAGCGCCGCGCCGCGCGCGGAACTCCCCGAGGAGCTTCATATGCGGATTTGACGCGGAAACCGTGTCGGCGTCCATTCTGATGATGCGCGTCTCCGGGAATTTCTCGCGCAGTTCCTCCTCCACCTTCTGTGTTCCCGCGCCGATGAATTTCAGTCTGCCGCCGCACTCCGGGCATTCCGAGGCTTCCTCGCGCGAATGTCCGCAGTAATGACACATAAGGCGCCCGTTCGCCGTGTGGTGGGTCAGCGACACATCGCAGTTCGGGCAGGAGAACGTATAGCCGCACTCCCCGCAAGACACGACATGCGCCGCCCCCCGGCGGTTCAGAAACAGTATGCTCTGCTCCCCGCGCGCTATATTCTCGCGCAGTTCGTTCTCTAAAACGCGCCCGACAGAGCCCGGATTCCCGGCCTTCAGTTCCTCTTTCATATCGGCTATCAGCACGTCCGGCAATGGCCGCGTGTTGTAGCGGACATCCATGCGCACAAGCGCGTAGGTGCCGCTCCGGGCTTTCGACATACTCTCCACCGATGGCGTGGCGGAGCCGAGAAGCAACAGCGCGCCATTTCTCGCGCAACGGTATTTCGCCACGTCACGGGCATGGTAGCGCGGGGACTGCTCCGATTTATATGTGTGCTCCTGCTCCTCGTCCATTATGACAAGCCCGATATTCTCAAGCGGCGCGAACACCGCCGAGCGCGTGCCTATCACGACCTTCACCGCCCCGCCGCGTATGCGCTTCCATTCGTCATACCGCTCGCCCGAGCCGAGCGAGGAGTGCAGCACCGCCACGTCGTCCCCGAAACGCGACACGAATATGCTCATAAGCTGCGGCGTGAGCGCGATTTCCGGCACGAGCACAACGGACGTCCTGCCGAGCGCAATCGCCGATTCGATGAGCTTTATGTAAACGGATGTTTTGCCGCTTCCCGTTACCCCGTACAGCAACGCCGCCGAGGCTTCGGGCTTCAGAAGCTCCGCGCGCAGTTTTTCGTACGCCCCGGACTGCTCTCGCGTCAGCTCTATCGTCTCCGCCGGGACGGCGTTCACCGCCGGGCGGCGGAACAGCTCCCTTTCCGAGATCCCGATCGCGCCGAGCCGCGCGAGCTGGGTGAAAACGCCGCGCGACGCGCCGGTCCTGTACATTATATCCCCAAGCGTTTGCTCCCCCTCCGCGGCCAGGAGCTCCAGCACGGCCGCCTGGACCTTTGCCCGCGCGCGCCCCCGCGCCAAGGCGAGGGCCTCCTCCGGGGGCACGGCGAGCGACACGATTTTCACCGTCTTGTCGCGCCGCGGCGATTTCCCGTCCTTATACCACACGCCCGCGGGCAGCATGGCGCGCAGCGCCTCGAACACCGTGCAGAAAAACCTCCCGCTCATCCACAGCGCGAGCTTCAGCTGCTCGTCGCCGAGAAGCGGCGACGCCGAGCCGTCCGCGCCCGCGTCAAGCGCGGCCTCGATAGCCTTCAGCCCGCGTTCCGGCTCGCCCCGCTCCACGGACAGGACGACGCCCTCGCTCGTCCTGTTGCCGCGCCCGAACGGGACGGCGACGCGCGCACCCGGCGCGACGACGCCCGAAAGGCTGTCCGGCACGCGGTAGCTGTACGGCTTATCTATTGAGAACGTCGCGGCGGAAACCGCCACTGCCGCGATTTGAACCAAGGCTCAGGCGTCCACGCGCGCGCGGATTTCGCCGTTCGCGACCTCGTCGATCGCGTACGAAACCGCCTTCTTCTCAAGCGTCTCGCCGCGCCGCTCGCTCGCCGCCGAAAGCTCGCGCGCGCGCTTCGCGACGACGTTGACGAGCAGGTATCGGCTGTTGACATTCTCCAGCATCTCCGAAAGCGAAGGGTATAGCATCATGATGTAATTTCTCCTTTAATTTTTGATTATGGCGGCAATTTCGCCCGCTGTCCGCGCGGGGTCGTCGTTTATGACGGTGAAATCATATTCGCCTGCCGCCGCCATTTCCTGTTTTGCCGTGCGAAGACGTTCTTCAAATTCGTCCGCGGCGGTCATCCCCCTGCCCGCAAGCCTTCGCCGCAGTTCCTCCTCATCCGGCGGCGCGAGGAATATGGAAATCGCGCCCGGCACCTTTTCGCGCACCTTCCGCGCCCCCTTGATCTCGATCTCCAGGACGGTGTCCGCTCCCGCTTCCATGTTCCGCGCTATCGGCGCCGCCGGCGTGCCGTACCGCCGCCCGACGTATGTCTCGCTTTCAAGGAACTCCCCGCGCGCTTCCATCGCCTCAAACTCCTCCGGCGTGACGAACAGATAATCCGCGCCGTGCTTCTCCCCCGGCCTCGGCGCGCGCGTCGTCGCGGAGACGGAATACTCAAGCTCCGGACAAAGCTTGCGGAGCTCCCGTATGACGGTGCCCTTCCCCGCGCCGGACGGCGCCGATATGATGATCAGCCTGCCGCGCCCGTCACTCATCGTCCAAATCCTCCGGCGCGTTTTTCAGCCTGCCTATGAGCGCCTTAGGCAGGATCGCCGACAGAACCACGTGCCCGCTGTCCGCGATTATCACGGAGCGCGTGCGCCTGCCGTAAGTGGCGTCGATAAGAAGCCCCCGCTCGCGTGATTCCGTTATGAGCCGTTTTATCGGCGCCGTGTCGGGGGTTACCATGGCAATAACCCGGCTCGCCACTATTATACTCCCGAATCCGATGCTTATCAGCTGCATTTTATGACCATCCCTTCCTTCCCTGCGCGCTCACTCTATATTCTGCGCCTGCTCGCGGAGTTTTTCAAGCTCCGCTTTCAGCTCCACAACAACGCGGGTCATCTCGCCGCCGCCGCACTTCGCCCCGATGGTGTTCGCCTCGCGGTTCATCTCCTGAATCAGAAAATCGAGCTTGCGCCCTATCGGCTCGTCCGACCCCAGCATGGCGCGCGTTTCCTCCAGATGGCTGCGGAGGCGCACCGTTTCCTCGTCCGCGGCGGTTTTATCGGCGAAAATCGCGACTTCCGTGAGAATCCGCGCCTCGTCCGTCCGCCTGTCCGCCAGAACCTCCTCCAGCTTTGCCCGGAGCCGCGCCTCGTACGCGGAAACAGCCTCCGGCGCGCGAAGCTCCGCCCTTTCCACCAGGCGCTCTATATCGCGGAGCTTCAATTCCACGTCGCGCCTCAAACGCTCGCCTTCGCGCGCGCGCATACTCTCCAGCGACGCCAGCGCAAGCTCCAGCGCGTCAAAAATCGCCGCCGCCGTCTCCTCTGAGTTCTCGCTCTCCCGCGACGGCGTCAGCACCTCCGGCAGTCTCAATAAGTCCGCCGCCGCGATGTCCGCGGAGAAATTGCCCGAACCGCTCTTTTCAAGCTCACGCTTCAATTCCGATATCGCCGCCATATATGCCCGCGCGGCGTCGATATTGACGGCCGGGACCGCGCCCGGAGCCTTCGCCGGATCCACGGTCACAAAAACATCCGCCTTCCCTCGCGATACTCGGCTCTGTACGCGCCGCTTCACCCCATCTTCCAAGGACATATACGCGCGCGGGATTTTAAGGCTGAAATCAAAATAACGGCTGTTGACGCTTTTCATTTCCACACGTATCTCCGCGCCGCCGCCGGCCGCCGCGCCCGCGCCGTATCCCGTCATGCTTTTCGCCATTTTGAGATCATCCCTTTCTTCTCCGCGAGAGCCTTGATGTGTAAAACGCGAGGAGCTTTGAGTAGCCGGCGTCGAAAATCACGAATATCGCGACGCCCGCCGCCGCGAACGCCCACGCGGGTAAGGCCGCGCCGGGCAGCATCTCAGCCATTGCAATCCCAAACAGGCGCGAAGCCGCGAAAACCGCCGCCGCCCCGGCGGCGAAGCTCAGCAGCTTTATACCCCACTCAAAGGCTTTCCGCCGCCTCCGCTCCGCCGCGAGCTTCACAATGGGATAATAGCCGAAAAACGCGGCGAACAGCCAACCCGCCGCGCCTCCGGGCAGCAGCAGCAACGACACGGCGGACGACACCGCCCACACACCCATCCCCCGGATCGCCCCGTACTCTACGGTCGCCGCCGCCGTGAACAGCGACGCCGCCGCCGCGAAGCCGAACTGCCCCGTCGGCAAAACTCGCCCCAGCGCGAGAACGGCCGCGGCACCCGCCGCCATGGCCCCCGAAAACGTCAGCCGCCGCGCTCGGGAACCGTCGCCGCCGCTACCCACAGCGGCAGCACAGATCGGCGCACATCAGGGCCGTGCATATATCGCACGTGTCGCAGTCCCTGCCCGTCCTCACGCCTTCAAAGCCCGGCGCGCGGTACGCCGCCCCGCCCCCCTGCATCCGCGCGAGCGCCTCGCGGTACTCCTGATTGCCCGGATCCATAGCCACGGCGGTTTGGTAATTCTTCAGCGCCTCATCGAGCCAGCCCATGCGGTAATAAAGGCTCCCCGCGAGGAAGTACCACTCCGCCCCCCGGCTCTCGGATTCGTTCAGCAGCCGGCGCGCGTAGTCCAAATCCCCGCTCGCTATCGCCGATCGCACGGCGGCGAACTCCCCGCCGAAGCCGCCGCGCGCGTACGACGCGCCCGCCCCGGGCGGTACCGTCCCCTTCGTGATGGCGTCGTACGCTTCGTTTATCTCCTTCATCTTCTCAGAGGCGAGATCGGCAAGCGGATTGTCGTGGTAGTTGTCCGGGTGGTATTTCCGCGCGAGCTCGCGGTATGCCCGTTTCACATCTTCCTCAGACGCGCCGTGCTTGACGCCGAGTACCGCGTATGGGTCGTTCATCGTATGTGCCAATTCCTTTCGTTGCCTTGTGCGCGCGCCACGTCCGTACTGCAATAATACCGCGCCGCGGGCGAAAAGTACAGACCTAAATTCCCCGGTATCCGCGCCGCCGCTTCCGCCCCCCGGAGAATACGCGCTCCTGCTCCTCCGGAAGCCCGAGGCACAGGATGTTCCTGAGAATATCGCTCCACGGGCTCTCCGGCAGAAGCTCGAACGCCGAGATCGCGAGATTCAGCGAGTGCGCGGCCGTGAGGCGCAGTTCCCCGTCGCCGCCGCCGCGCGCCCGCAGGACATTCGGCCTGCGTTTCCTGTCGTCCTCCGCCAAGTCGTCGCGCGCGTCCATCAGATACAGCCACCTGCCGATATGGTAAAGCAGGCTGCCCCGCGCCCTCCGCGTCGCCTCGTCCTGCCCGGAGCGCGCGATACACTCAAGCAGTCCGGCGAATCTGTCCGCGACGGCGTCGAGCGGGGCGTCGTCTGACGCTTCCGCCTCCGCGAGCGCTTCGAGGCGGTCACGCGCGGCGCCGTCGAAATCCGAAAACTCAAGCGCCGCCCGCCTGTACGCGCCGCCGAGGCAGAATACCGCCGTACGGGCCGCCGCCGCGCGGAGATGCCCCTCGTCGCGTTCGTCGTCGCGCAGCTTGTGGTACGCGAGTATGATCCCGTATGCCGCCGCCGCTTCTGTCGCCGCGTTCACGTTGACGCAGCAGCGCTTTTTTCTCAGGCTCGCGGGGCATCTCCGCTTCGCGACGCGCACGCCCTCCCCCTCAGGCCACAGCAACGCCGCGAGGAACACGAAGTCGTAGCTCAAAACGCACCGCGCCGCAAGCCCGCCGCGCCGCCCGAGCGCGTGACATACGCCGCAGTACAGCGCTCGGAACATCTCCAGCTCCCGCACGCGCAGCTCCGGCGCGAGGGGCCTGATATACCCGAACATCAACCCCCTCCGCCGGACACGTCCGCGTCCCTTTCGACGCGCACCGTCGCCTTGTAATCCCCGATAGGTCCGCAGTCTCCGAAATCCCCGTCGATATACACCCTGGCGGGGACGGTGAACGTGCCGATCGTCTCCCCGTACTCCGCGAGGTCCGCCGCAATTCTGACGCTCTCCGCCGTGATGTCCTCCAAGGCGTCCGCCGTGCCGCGCACGGCGACGTCCACGCTCTTTGTTATGAGCTCCGCCGTGTAGCCCGGCGTCTCGTTGACAATCTGCAAATTAGAGCTCGTCGCGGTTATGCGCTTCGTTTCAAGCCCTCTTATCGAGATCGTGACCTCCGCCTCCGTCGCGCCGGTCAGGTTGTTTATCCCGTTCGGCAGCAGTATGGGGTATCTCGCGCTGTGGAAGGACTCGAATTTTGACAGGTCGATAGTGGCTAGCGTTATGCTGTTCATCCCGAGCGCCTCCGCGTCGCCGGAAAGCGACACCGTCTCCGGCTCTATGGTTATGACGGTGTTCTCCGTAGTCGCGCCGGAAACGTAAATCGCGTTCACCGTAAGCGCCACTTCCTTGACCATGCGTATCGGTATCGTGACGGACACCGTATCCCTGTCGAACGTGAGCTTATCGCTCACGATTTCGCCGCCGTCCGCGTCAACGGGCGTGAACGTCATTTCCGCCGTGAGCGTCCGGCTCTGATTCTCGCGCCGGATCAAAACGCGCGCCGAGGCGACGCGCTCCACCTCCGTCCGCGGCCCTCGCACGACGACGGTATCGGGGTTGAAAACGGCGGGCTCCGCGAGGTACCCTTCCGCCGCTATATCGCCCTCGATCTTCGCCGTCAGCGGTACCGTCTTGTCGTACAGGCTCTCTACGTTCACGGATATATACGTGTCGGAGCGCGATATTACGACAACGCCCCTCTCGTCTATCCCGGAGGCGTATATGATGCTGTATCGCAGCATATTCGTCCCCGGCTCCGCGATGTCCGCGAGGTTCGCCGTCACGCGGACCGCCCCCGCGTCGTAGAGCTTTGATATCGTGCTTCGCTTCCCTGAAAAGCGCAGCGTCACGTTCTCTGTCGCGACGCTCGTAACGACAAGCCTTCTGTCGGCGACAAGCTCCGGATTCGTGAACTCCACCGGCACACGTATGTCGAGGCTGTCTATGTCCTTGTTCTCTATGCGCTCCACGAACACCCACAGCGCGATTGACGCCAGCACGGAGAACACGATGTAAAACGCGCGGCTTTCAAATATCTTATTTACCCTTCTTCTCAGCGCCGCAAACATTCAGCCGTTCCCCTTGACGTTTATTTTCCGCTTCGGAGCGCCGCGTTTCCTGCCCGCGTCGGAGATGAGCTCGCCGCGCAGGAGCGCCGAAAACGTGTCTCGCGACAGGCGGCGCTTCAGCATCCCCTCCACGGCGACGGATATCGCCCCCGTCTCCTCCGACACGACGACGGCTACGGCGTCGCTGCGCTCGCTTATGCCTATGCCCGCCTTGTGGCGCATCCCGAGTTCGCGCGAGAGCGCGGGATTCGACGACATCGGGAGCATACAACCGGCGGCAAGAATCCTGCCGTCACGTATCAGCGCCGCGCCGTCGTGCAGCGGCGTGTTCGGGTAAAATATCTGCTTTACAAGCTCGGCGGACACCACGGCGCCTATCGCCGTGCCCGACGCGGCGTAGTCGCCGAGCCCGATCCCGCGCTCAAACACGATGAGCGCTCCCGTTTTCGTCAGGGACATATCGGAGCAGGCGGACACGATGAGCTCTATCGCGTCCGCCGTGCCGCCGGACTGCGCCCGCCTGCCGGAAAACATCTTGAAATTGCTGCTGCCGAATTGCTCAAGCAAGCGCCGGAGCTCCGGACGGAACAGGACTACGAGTATGATAACACCCATCGCCATCGCCTGACCGAGCAGATAGTTCAGAACGTTCATCTTCAGCACGCTCGACAGCCCGAGCACGGCGACAAGCAGCACAACGCCCTTTATGACGCTGCCGGCGCTCGTCCTGCGCACAATGGAAAGAACCCGGTAGATGATGTAGGCTATTATGAGCACGTCGAGAACATCCCCGACGCCGATTGTTTTGACGTCGCTCCACATACGCATAAGCGCCGATTCGATAACCTTCATTGTCTCCCCCACCGTAATACCGCCTTGCAATATCGGTATTGTATCATATCCCGCGTGCCCTTTCAATCTCTTTACCTTTTTTTGAGTTGTTAAATTTTCGCGAATATGTCCGCCGTTCCGACCCGGGCAAGCAAAAAACCCTCACAAAACGTTGTATTTGCAAGGGTTTTTCGCTGGCACGCCAAGAGGGACTCGAACCCCCCACCTACTGCTTAGAAGGCAGTTGCTCTGTCCGGATGAGCTATTGGCGCGCATATTGCCGCTTCGGCTTTTGTGATGGCGAAGCCATCACAAACGAGATGATTCCGGCAGAATATTTTCTATCTCCGCCCGGGATAGATCCGTGAGCTTTTCGATTTGATCTATCGGCAGACCCAACGCCAGCGCGTTTCGCGCAATTGCGGCGCTGCGCTCGCTGCGCCCTTGCGAAAGCCCTTGTGAAAGCCCGCGCGAGAGCCCGCGCGAGAGACCCTCCGCGACGCCCTCCTTGCGCGCCTCGATCAGGTTGTGCTCCATGTCGCGCTCATACTTGAGGCGCGATAGATAGCGCGCCCGCTCGTTCGGGTCCCAACTTATGGTC
>JAITJC010000017.1 GCA_031279125.1 Oscillospiraceae bacterium | reverse complement strand
GAATTCGCGGCACTTTGAGCCATCCCCACTATAACAGAATTTGTTACAGAATTCAAGTCAACATTGTCGAGAGAAACGCGGCTCAAGTCCAAATCAAGGTTCCCGTTTTCATCGAACAGCGCCATATTCCCAAGCTGCATCGCGAAGTTTGTACCCCCGCCGCCAGCGCCCGCTATCGCCGCCGTTATCGCCGTGTTCATGCCGGGATTGTTGTTTTGCAGAAGCCCGCCCGCGAGTCTGTTAAGGTTGCCGCCAATCCCCCTGCCTATGACGCCGCTCGCCGCGCCCGCGACCGTGCCGATCCCGACATCCTGCCAGAAATAGCCCCAGTCAATGTCCTGACCGTACACGCTCGCGCGCATAAGCTGATGCGTCGCGCTGCCCGCCGCGCCCTGCAGCATATCGACGCCTATGTTCGCCATCGCCTTGCCGACCTTGCCCAGCGTCTGCATCGCTTTAAGCCCGCTGATCCCGTTGCCTATCGCGCCGGTCACCAACCCCACGGTTGTGCTGATGAACGCCTCGCGCATGTAGTCCCCGGCACTGCTGACGTTGCCCCGCGCAATATCTGACGCCGCCTTTGCCCCGACAGCCGCCGCGCCCGCCACGGCGCCCGCGATCAGGACGGGCGCCGTGGCGCCGAACGTCGCCGCGACAAGCACCACCGCGCCGACGACCGCGAGCCCCGCGAGGATGTTCCCGAACAGCCCGCCCCAGTCGAACTGGCCTTCCTCCGGGACGTCGTCCGCAAAAGCCGGGAGTTCCCAAGACTCCTGCCCCGTCATGCCGCTGCGCCCGTGTTCGGAGATGCACTCAATCCCGCCCCGGTGCACCGTCAGTCCTGTCGGCGGCGAACGCCCCCCGGCCAAGTCCCTGCCGGCAGTATAGTAAAATCCCACTTGTGTGGGAGAACTCATCTCTATAACCGGCGCTTCCAGCGTGACGGCGCCGCCGCCTATCACCGTGATGCCGTGCTTGGTCTCCAGCGTGACGCCCTCGTCGTCGCTGAACATGAAGCGCAGCGGGCCGTCCCCGGTTTCGCTCTCGAAGCCGAATCTGTCGGGATGGAGCAGCATGACTTTCCCGAACTCGCTGGACAGCCCCCGTTTGTTCGGATCGGCCATGCCGGGCGAACTCCGTGAAACTTCCGCGCGCACGCAGTTGACCGCTTTCGCGCCGCCCTCGTCCGGGTCGCTGAAATACAATGACACCACGGAACCTATCTTCGGCATCAGATACAGCAGGTTGCCCGTGGGCGGCGCCCAGCGGTACGGGTATGCGGGACCGGCGTCGCGCCCCTCGTCAATATTCAGCTTCAGCTTGACCGTGCCGCCCTGCGTCGCTATCACCTCGCCCAAAAGACTAAGACCGGTCAGCTTCTCGTTGTAGAATTTCCGCCAAGCGAGCAGTTCCGGGTATCCGAGCGTGTATTCGTATGTGAGCAATCCGTTTTCAAAAGCGCAGGCTTTCCGGCAGAT
Organism: Oscillospiraceae bacterium; assembly: GCA_031279125.1. Lineage (GTDB taxonomy): Bacteria > Bacillota > Clostridia > Oscillospirales > Oscillospiraceae > JAIRRO01. The sequence continues at coordinate 17,019 of JAITJC010000017.1, read as the reverse complement.
ACGCAGCATCTGCCCTTTGAATATGGCTTTACTTCCAATGCGGCAGTCCTCATAGCTATTCACGGTATAGCTCGTGAACTGCGCGCGGCTGAATCCAAGCTGTTCACCGCCGGCCTCGTAGTATTTCTTTTCAATCTTCACGCGGTAATCGCAGCCGGTAAAGTCATACAGCTCGCCCGTCGCCGCGCGCAGACCCACCCAGAAACGCGGCAACCCGCTCTCCATCTCCGGCGTGAGCGTCGTGTTGAAGTGGCTCGCCATACGCATGGCGAACTCCCAGCCCGTCTCGGCGTATTGTATCAGCGGTATCCCGATGGGCTTGTCGTCCACGCGCATGATGAAGTCGGAGGTCTCGACGTCGTCCAGCGCGAGCCGCAGCACGTCCTCGTAGGTCATCGTCACATCCTGATAAGAGCGGCTGCGCTTCACGTAATCCAACATTTTGCTCGCGGAGAGCGCCACGGCCGACAGCGTGAGAAGTCCAAGCTCCACGGTCACCTCGACCGTATCGATATATCCCGCGAAAACAGGGTTGCCGGACTGCTCGTCGATAAACCGGACAAGCTGCCCCTCCAGACGTCCGAACAGCGCGTCCATCCCCGTTTCTTCGTCAAGTACGCCTTGAAACTCCGCGCGGGCATGTTCGTTCTCCGACTGCCGGACGCGAAACGCCGTCAGTTCCGTTATGGGGAACGGAGACTCTATTCTGATCCGCTGCTGCGTCATCGTTGGCATAGCCATAAACCTCCTGATGTCCGATATCCCTTAAAATGTCCTCGCGTCATTGCATGTGTACGGTCGAGCCCTCAAATTGGGCGTCCGCGTCAAACGTGACTTTGGTGCCGCCCACCGTGACGCTCACCTTGTCAGAGCCGATCATACTGAGCTCCGCCTCCGCGCTGTCCAAGGATATGGACTCGTCCGACTTGAACGTGACCTTTTTGGCGCTTTGGATGATAATCCCCTCGGCGTCGTCCACCACGATCATCATATCCTTGTTGTTCGTCATGACGATCTTGTCCGGGTAGAGCGAAACCTCTTTGAGGTCTTTGTTGATCATCGTCTTCACGTTCGGCTCGGTGCGCGGAGAGACAAGAGGCAGTATGCCCGGCGAGGGCGGCGCGTTGCCCTCGCCCATGCCCGGTGTATCCACGTTCACAGCGCTTATCGCGTAAGCCTCGGACTCTTTTTCTGAGGGGAAATACAGCCGCAGTTCGTCGCCCGGCTCCGGCATCGCGTACCAGCCCGTGCCGTCCGGTGACGAATATACCGTGGAGTAGTGGAACCACTTCGCGCCCGTGCCGTAGTTGTCGTTGTCCTCATAGACGCGCATCTGTATCATGTCCTTCCGCACAGCGGTCACGACGCCGGCGAGGGAAGCTCCGACCAGCTTGAAGTTCCACGCTTTTTTAATACCGGCGCCCGCTTCCGATTTCAGTATGTAATAGTTCTGCAAAAGCTGACCCTCGAGGACGGAGCGGACGCTGAACACGCGCATCGGACGGTTCATGAAGCGCACCTCCTCGCCCACGCGGTAGACCGCTCTGTCCCTGACGGCAAAGCAAAGCGCATCGCCCTCCGACAGCCCGCCCACGCCGGCACCGGCCTTGTCCATATATTCCGCAACGCCCTTCACCGCCTTGTAATGGCTCGCGTCAACGACGGCGCCCGAAGATCTGTACGGCAGACCAAAGTAGTATCCCACGCCCCCGGATACGTAATCCGGGACGACGCAACCGTTAAAGTGGCTCGCAAGGCGCTTGACGAATTCCCAGTCTGTCTCCTTGAATTGCGTGATCAAATCGCCGATGGCGGCGCCCTCGCCTATACGCATGGAGAATGAGTAGTCGGGGTAATAGCCGAGCGACGAGAGCAAGTCCCGATAGGTGAGTGAAGCGTTCTGATATGTGCGCGTATGCTCCGCCGCGTCCATCGCCCCTGTCCCGGCAATCAGGCGCAAATCCAGAACCTTCAGGCCGTTTGATTCGCTGAGCTCCATTTCCGAGATCATCCCGGCGAACAGGATGAGGGGTGAGCCGTCGTCCCCGAGCAGGGAAACGGTCACAGTCGTGCCGCTCCGCGCTAGCGAGAGATAACCGCTTTCCGCGTCCTCGTCAATAGTCCCGCGCACGGTCGCCGTCGCGTGCTCGTTCGGCGCCGCGGAAATGTCCAAAGCCAGAATGTCCAGCATGTCAAATGGCGCTACGCGCACATTCACGCCCAAGGCTGCGTTTTCACTCATAGCGCTCAATCCTCCTTAAATCGCTCGGAATCAGTTTTCCTCTATGCCTCTCACAGACCGCAAAGTCTGTACCGCGACAGGCTGCCACGTCCGCATCATGGCGGCGGGCGCGTTGAATATGACGTGCAGAAACTTCCCGTGAACCGGTATAAATCCGAACATCTGGTACATCTCCATATCCAGCCCGGTGGTCAGAAAATCGAAGTACCCGAACTTGACGCCGTCCTCCGTGTTCGTGAACACGGTATCGAAAAAGCGCGCGCCCGACGTCACGCGGCCAAGACCGGATTTCATTCCATTTGTCGCCGACTCGACCTGAGCCTCCGAAAAATCCTGTCCGTAAAGCGAAAAAGCGAAATTGGCCGTCGTGGCTTCGTTTGTCTTTATAACATGCGGTCGGTTCTCGTGGGGATACTTCAGCTTCGCCAAATCTTTAGGCAAGTCCTTGTAGCTGTCCGGCAGCATTACGGAGAATTTATCGTCGAACAGATTTACGCGCTTAAAATGAAGTATCTCATTACCGGCGCGCACCTCTTCCCCGTAGATATTCTTGTACCGCGCCTCTTCCTTCATGGCGCGTGTTTCCGCAGTTTCAACGTCCGTGAATTCCATGCCGTCCTCCCGGTGAAAATCTTTTTTCATAAACCTAAAACCTCAAAACATCATAAATTGTCCGATCTCCATCGTCTCGTCCGTGCCGATCAGTCCGAAATGCATATCCCAGAACAGCTTTACGTCGTAATCGGCGGGGATGAACAAATCCCGAAGCAGCTCAAGCCGACCGCGCAGTTCCGGCGTTTCCTTTTGCCCGATATACAGCAGAAGCTCCCGCCCGTATTCAGTATCGAAGTACGCGATTGAGTTGGGATACAGTTCCCGCAGCAAACTCGCGAACAGCTTCATCGACGCACCCACCTTGTACATCCGCAGAAGCGCCGCCAGCACGAGCCGTGCCTGCGGCCCCGCGAAGAAAGGAAGCCGCCGCGCGTTTTGCTTTCCAAAGACACCGTTCCATATATCCTCGCGCAGAAACTTGGCGTAATATTCCGCCCGGCACAAGCCCTGCCGCAAATCCAGCCTCGTCAGATAGTGCGCTAAGATATCGAACAGCGTGTCGCGCATTCCGGGGCTGCCGTCCATTTCCTCGTCGAGCAGCGGCCCGAACACGGCGCCGTATCTGTAGTACGCGTTGACGTCCACGGGACCGGGGGCGGTGAGCCCTGCGTTCATGTCGTCAAAGAACACTTCCCTGTACGGATTGGCTGTCTTTGACGGAACGAAGCGGATATCCTCTTCGGCGATCCCGAGATCATAGCCTCGCAGCAGCGCTTCCCACATGTAGTTCATACCATCGTCCCCACGCAGCGGTATTCGGGATAAACCGACTGGAGTTCGGACACCAGAAAGCTGATGATGTCGCGGTTGAGGAAAAAGTCCCGGTTTTTTGCCTTGAAAACCAAGGCGAGTGTTTTTTGGTAATCCGGGTTGCGTATCTCGTCAAGGATGAAAGGGTTCATATCGTAGGTGTCGCCGGGCAGCTTCTCGCCCGCGAACCGGAAATCGGCGAGTTCAACATACTCCGAAGCCTCAAAGGACGCGAGCAGCTTGTACATCTCCGCTCGCGTCGCGATATGCGTCCCGAATTTAGCCATCAGCCGGGCGGAAAAGGAATCCGCGCGCGCGTTGGACAGCATGGGATATGGGTATATATCAATGGGATTGTCGCGGCGGCGGCGAATCCTGTACATATCCCATTCAAACCCTTTCTGCATCGGCGACACGATCACGAGCGCGCCGCCCTCGCGCCTGACGTTCAGGATGAATTCGTTGGCGTAGTCCAGTAGAAAGCCGCTTTCGTCCCCCTCCGCGCCCGTATCAAAACGGTATTCGTAGTTGACGAAATCCGCCGCCGGCATCGGGAAATCCTCACCTTTGACATGAAACGCGTCAATATTCCACACGGGGATCAGTCCGCGCCGGATAATCCCGTCGTGCGGCGCGAAAGAAATCTCAAGCTGTTCCGGCGGTATTTTAACGCCGCGAGGCGGCGCCTTTGGGAGTTCGGTCAGGCACACGTCAAAGAACTTGCCGAAATACGCGGTGTTTACCGTCGTCCACGGCGCCTCGTTGCGGATAAACGCGCTGTACAGCGCTTCCACGCGCTCATTGTACCTCGCGGTGGGTTTCAAGACGCACTTGAACGGATACTTTTCCGACCTCACCGTGAACGCGCCGGCGAAAATCCGCTTGTCCCTGCCGATCCGCAGACATTCGAGATAGTCGGCTTCGCAGAATACCGTGGCGATCACCGGCTGAGCGTCACGGAGTGCCGAGGTCAGTTCTCCGGCGTCAAGAACGCGCTCGGCGGCGTCATGCGGGATCACGGGACTCAGATAGGCGTTGTTGCCGTCCGCGCGGTCCTGGGGCAGGACGGTACTGTAAACGGCATACGATTCATACACAAGCGGCAGCTCGTCGCGCACCCTGCGCTCGAGCGCGGCGTATTTTTCCTCGGTTTCGTCATACAGCGGCAGAAAGACGTCCGCCATGACTTGTTTGAGAAACGCCCGTTCCGCGTTGTCGTCCATTTCGTCCAGCCTTTTGGCTATGAATTCACGCAATGCAAACCCCTCCTTTCCCGCAGCAATCTCGCCGGTTGTCCGTTATTGCTTCGACCACGCGTAATCTTCGCCGCAGAACGGCACGAACAGAAACTGCGAGCCGCCGACCATAATCCGCTCATATGCCGCCAGCGGCTGCGGCGTATAGACGGCGCTTCCTTCGAGATACACCAAGCCCCTCGACTCTCCGGGGAGCAGCGTCGTTTTCATCGTCGTCTCGTCGTAGGCTATCGCGGCATGGCGGTAGAGGTCTACCGTGTTGTCGCCGAGGATTTGTACATCCATATTGTCGCCGCCACCGATGAAGTTCTTGCCGGGATGGATAGGGTAGGACAGCCCTTTGTTTATGCCCTCCACGCAGACGAGCCAGCCGCACACATAGCGGTTTTCCGGCACCTTCAGCATCTCGGCGATCTCCTCCGGCGTCTTCCCCTCCTCCTTGTACTTCTTGGCGACGGTCCCGCATATGGGGCATACGTCCCCGCTCTTGTCCCCGTTGTACGTGTGCCCGTTCGGGCATTTTCTCAGCGGCATTTTTGCCAGTCCTTTCTTTTACAGCAGCAGTATCCCGTCAGATTCGCGGTGGGTTTCGCGTCTCGCCCCGCCTTTCATCTCCGCCAGAGCGTCCGCGAGGCGTCCGTGAAGTTCCGCGTTGTCAAGCGGCTTGTCCGGTAGCTTCAAGCGCCGTATCAGATACAGCCGTATGCTCTCCCGGCTCATCACGCCGTTTCCCGCGAGACACGCGGTGCAGAAAGCGATGTCAAGCGGTTCGCTCGCGCAGGGATACGCCTCTTTCGCGAAATGCGTCATAATGACGGGACTGAGCGTCGGCTCTCCGATTCCGGCGTATGGCACGCCTATCAGGTTTACCGTGTCGTACTCCGTTTCCATATCCCTGAAATCCGTGTACTCCGTGCGCAGACGGGAACCCTGTTTCAGCTTGAAGCGCCCGAGCTCCATCTCGTTCGGCAGAACGTTCGTGTTATCGTCCAGCGCGAGGTTCCCCGTGTAACGCAGAAAGTCGCGCGTCTTCTCCTCGCCGCCGAAACGTATTTTCAAAACCGTCCAAGCGTCCGTGGGGCGGTACGGCACGCTATCGCGGCCTTTCAGCGCGTAGACGCGCCCGGCGTATTTGACGAGCCCGCCCGTAACGCCAATATTCATATCGCGCTCGAACAGAGCGCATCCCACGAGGACGCCGTCGCTGTATTCGCCGTACCGCGCCGTCTGTTCCGTATAGGAGAGATCGCGCAGCGCTTCAAGTATCTCCCGGCGCATCGGCGCGGGATTGAACTGCGGTATTTTGTACTCAAACATACCCCGTCCCTCTTAATGCATACCGTCGAAGTAGTTGACCATCCAAGAGTCGTTTTCAAAAGAGAGAAGCTGTCGGTCGCCCACGCGCAAACCTTCGTCCCGGCGTAGGACGGGCACAACCGAAAAGCCCCACTGCCCGGCGTCAGCCCAGACGAAATAGCGCACCTCGCCGTTCTCAATGGTGTCCACGTCCGACTGCGGAATATGTTCGCCGTACTCAGCCTCGATCCTCTCGTAGGTCGCTTCGCGGAACGAGTTTGGATCGCACGTGACGCTGTAGGTGAATTTCTCGGCGCCGCGCGCGTCGGAGAGCGTGAGTTCCACCTCGACGCTCGCCATATTGCGCGAGACCGCGCCTTGCACCTTGTCCCTGTCCAGAGACTCTATCAGCGTGATTTTCTCGCCGTCGTGCGTGTGCGCTGAGAGGATATACGGCAGGGCGGGGGAACCGTAGCGAATATTCACGCGGGCAAGCCCGAGCCTGTTGTCGCGCAGATAGCGGATAGCGCCGTCAAGGCACGTCAGCTTCAGGCGGTATCCGGCAGGACCACCGCTCTGCCTCCGCTGTATTTTGACGCCCGGCACGTATTCCATCAGCGATTCGCGGAACAGCCCTATCTTGCAGCTTTGCCCCGTGAGTTTTACGATGTTGTACATGTCAAGCTGTCCGTCGTCGTACAGGCGCCCGACGAAGCGGCGAAAAATGTCTTGAATATCTATTCTGAATACCGCCCTGACCTGATGCGCGTTCAGGCTCATCGCGGGGAACTGATTTATGACTTCAAGCGCGCCGTTCTTGCGCGCCGAGAGTGTTCGCCGCCGAGCCTTGATATGGAGCGTGTCCGGCTGCGGCGTCTCGTCCTCGGAGGATATTGAGATGCGCAGTATCTGCTCGTTCTCAAAGAAAGACTTCTTCACTCTTTCCGCCAGCGTGAAGAGATAGTGGAAATTGTTGCGCGCCTTGTAATATTCGTCCCTGCCGCCGCTTCCGAATTCGTATTCCCTGTACCGCGTGGGAATGACGGCTTCGGCTTCGCCATACAGGCGTTCAAGTTCCCGGTACGCTTCCTCTTTGCCGTCCTCGCCGCCTTGGATGTACCGACCGGACGAGAAACCCGCCGTCACCTCGGACAGGCTTTTGCCGTTTCCCGCGATTTGGCTTGCCGCGCCGATTTTAAGAAGCTGCATTATGCGGAAGGTCAGGTTGTTGCCGCCGAAGTCGGTATCGCCGTTCTCGTATGACGTTTCGATATCTATCTCATACGCCACGCTGCCACGGCGTATCGCGAAGGACGCGGAGGATTGGTCCGTAGTCCCGCCGCCGCAGTCCATTATGAGGGCGCGGAGCGTTTCTCCGTCGCGGTACTTCTTTTCGTCGATGAGCGTGCCGACGACGCCGTACAGCACGGCGATACCCTCGTCGAACATCTCGCTTTCCAGTATGTCGTAATCGGCGAAGATATCCCGGTACAGGGATATGAAGCGTTCGCGCTGTTTGACGGGATAGGACAGGAACAGCTTTTTGAAGCGGCATTTGAACCGCTGCTCGGCGCTATGGATGATGTGCCGTATATATGCCCTGATGATATGCTTGCGCGGCACGACTTTCTGTCCGCCGCCGCCGTCTGACAGCGTCTCGGCTTCATCGTAATCCGCCGCCCAGCGCTTGATGTCGTAAAACACGCAGATACCCTGTCCAAAATATCCGCTGTCCGTCATTGCCTCGGCGTCAAAACCGCAGTTGTACAGAATGTCGTCGCCGTCTATACGCTCGACCCCAATTACCGTCGGCAGAACGGGCGCTTCCGCACCTTCCGGCGTCAGGAAACGCAGATAGTTGACGGCGTTTGCATTAAGTATTCCGGGCTGGATATGCCCCTGTATTTTCCCGAACGCCGCGTTGCTTAAGAACACGCCCGCCGCCGTGTTCGATGTGCCGAAGTCGATGGCGAGCGGCATATCGGATTCCTCCGGTATGCGAACCTCGAAAGCGAGTAGGGGAACGACATACGCCTCTATCTCGTCCGGTAATTTGCTCAGAGCGCCGTCATATACGCGCGTGATGTTGTCGGACAGCCTTTGCGGGAACAGCAGGAGTCGGTAGTCGCGCGCGTCCGCCTCATGGCACGGGAATTCGGACAGTCGCGTGATGAGCAGTTCCTCATGCCCGGCGAACGACAAGACGCGCAGCGCGGCGCATATACCCAGTTCCCTGTCCGCGACGAAAGCGTTGACGCCGTCGAGTTCCGGCAGATACGTAACTCGGTATCCGTCGAAGAAGCCCGTGTCGAGACCATCGAACAGGGATATCTTCGCGGGCGCTCTCAGATTTCCAAGCGGCAGTTCTATCAGCTTTGCGCGGCGCAGTTCGTTTTGCAGATATTCCATACGCTCCGGGTTGTAGCTGTTCAACAAAAGCCTCTCCCGGCTGCCCCGGAACTTCATGATCACGTCGATAAGCGCGTCCCGGTCGAGCTTATCAAGCGCCGCGCATATGATCTGCTCCTGTTCACATACGTCGCGCAATTGCAGCAGCGTCATGCGCCGCAGATCATCAAGGCGGTAGCTGGCGTAACGCGGCTGTTTCGTTTGGGGCGTGAATGTGTATTTCATCATCCCACCGCGCCTCCTTCCTCGCCGGGCGTAGAAGTATTTGAGTCGGATGCTGCGGGATTTTCGCCCGTCGATGGCTGTCCGCCCGTTGTATTGAATTCGCCGTATTCCGCTCCGTCCGGCGATACGGGCGGCGTTTCGTCCGCGCCGCCGCTTCGTCCCGTCTCCGACGACGCGGGCGCTCCGTCATCCTGCCCGGCATCGGTCCCTCCGACGTTCGAATCGCCGGAAGCGTCAGGCGCGCCGGACGGCGGCGCGTCGTTTATTCGGCTGTCGCATATTTCGATCTTTGAGAGGATATCCGCCAGCGCCGCGTCGTCGCCGACGCGCGAATATATGTTGCGCGCGAGGATGTATCTCACCTTCGCGTCAACATAATTCCCGTCGTCGTAAAAAACGTCGCCTTCTTCCGTATAGCGCGCCGCCGTATGCGCCTGTTCGTCTTTCTGCGCCCGGTTTTCCTCCACGGCGGCCAGCTTGACGTCTATGCGGCGCTGCGCGTCCGCGTCGTCAATCGCGGCGAAGCGTTCCCGCGCGATGATATATCGCAGCCGAGCCGCGGTATAATCGCCCATCGACGCCGCTTCGTCGCCGGAGGCTTCCATGTCCGCCGCGTCTTTCATGATCTGCTCGCGCTGTCCCGCCGCTTCCTGTTCCTGTGTCCTGTCGCGGTCTTCCTGACTGTAGAGGTTCTCCAGCGTCTCAATCGCCTGTTTCCGTCCGTCCGCGTCATTGATGCCGGAGGCCAGTTGACGCGCCGCCATATACTTCGCTTCCGCGCCGGCGTAATCGCCGCTCGCGGATAATACGTCCCCGAGGGATATGAGGTCGCGCACACTGATGAAGCTGCCCACGGCGGCGAGCTTTCTGTCGATGTACTCTTTACCCGCGTTGTCGGTGAAGCGCGAGCGGTCGCGCGCGGCGAGGTACGACGCTTGCGCGTCCTCATACGCCCCGGAAGCGAACAGATTGTCGCCGCCTGTGACGGCTTCCGTCAGCTTCCTGTAGTTTTCCGCTCTCTCGCGGAATGTCTGATCATTCAAGTCTTTCGCCAGACTGACGGCGGAGGTGATTTCCTCCCCGGCGCGGATGTAGTTCCCGTCCTCTATGTATTCAATAGCGCTAAGGAACGCCGTCCGCATATTCCGGCGCATGGTTTCATTTTTGCGGTGGCGAAGGAACAGCACCACGGACAGCGCTGCGGCAAGGACGAAAATCGGAATGCCTATCGCCAAAACGCGTTTCAGCGTTTTGCCCTTGTTCGGGTCGGTAAATATCTTGTCGATAAAGACGGCGGCGGCGGTATAGTTGTCGGAGTCCGCCGGTTCCCGGTCGAGCAGCAGGGTTTCAAGCCCGTTCACGACTTTTTGCGGGTCGTTCTCGGCGGCGTCGAGCGAGGCGCGTATATCCCCGGCGTCGCAATGCTCCCACAGCCCTCTCGTGAGCAGCACGGCGGCGTCTCCGTCTTTGAGTTTTATCTTCTTCGATATTTGCGGGTTCAGGCTTCCGGGCTGTCCGGCGTACCGGGACAGGTTGCCGCGCTCCTCATGGAGCGTTATCTTGTCAAGCGGCAGCTTACCCTCGTCCGCGAGTTTGCGGGAGAGCGAGTGGTCGCGGCTTTCGCTGAAAATCCGCCCGGCGCGGTAAAGATAGAATCTGGAGTTGCCCGCCCAAGCGTAACGCGCGGTTTTGTAGTCGGTTACGAATACCGTGACGGATGCCCGAAGGCTCATATGTCCGCCGCTGTTATGCAGGGCGCGGTGCGCGGCGCGCAGATACCGACGCAACGCGCGCGGCTTGATTGACGCGTGTTCGTGGAACGACGATATGGCCGACTGTACGGCGAGTTCCGCGCTGTGCGATTCCATGTCCCCGGATTCGAGCCCGTCCGCGATGACGTAACAGGCGTATCCGTCGAGCTCCGCGAAGCCGCAGTAGTCGTTGTTGAACAGCTTCCCGCCTTCATAGGAGACGAAGGCCGTGTTGAATTTTGAGTTCTCCCTGCGCATGACCTTTCATCTCCTTCTGTGTGTGATGCAATCCGCGTCCGTTCTTACACATTACTCAATAGCATACGCGTCAACGCTTGCTGTCACATTTCACCGTCCGAAACGCGCCAGAACGACGGTTGCGTTGTCCTGCTGCGGGTCGCCGCGCCGCTCCAGCAGGTCTATGACGGCGTCCGCTTTGCGCCGGCAGCTTCGCCCGGTTTTCAGGATGCGCTCCAAATCGGGCGCCGGGCAAAATTCATATACCCCGTCCGTCGTCAGCACGACGCAGTCGCCGGTTTTGAGCCTGACGGGGATATCGGACGTCTCCGGTTCCTTGAAGCCGTCCCTGCCCGCGTAATTGTACACGCGCCGCGTTCCGTGTACGGAGAGCGCTTCCTCGCGGCTGATTGCCCGTTTCCTGAACGCGCTCCCGGCGAGGGCATCAAGCGTCTGCCCCTCGCTTAACGGGATGAGCTCAGATTTGCGGAACACCGATACCCGGCAATTGCCCGCCAGCGCGTAATACAGCAAGCCTTCCGTCACGAGGACGCACAGGAGGTTAGCTCCGGCCGTGCCGTCCGGTACGTACCGGAGTACCGCTTCGTTGGCGTTATGGAACGCCAGACGGAAAAAATACGCGGGGTTCGACGCGCCCTGCAGCTCGAATGTCCTCACGGCGCTGTCCGCCGCCGCCAGAGCCGCGGCGCGTCCTTTTGCTCCCGTACCTATCCCGTCCGCGAGGACAAGCAACACCGCGCTGCCGCGCGCCGACCATTCGAACACATCGGCGTTGATCTGCCTCTTACCTATGGTCTGCGCACGCGCCACTTCCGGTCCTGCGGGCAGCCACGTCATGCCGAGCGCGGCTCGCGCGATCAGCAGCGCGGCGAATGCGCAGCCCGACAGGATTATGTACGGCATATTGTCATTCCCCGTCCGTTTCCCATGAGAAGTTGTCGCCGCACAGCGGGCGGAACAGAAGCGACGTGTGTCCGAGCCTGATAAGCCCCATGTCAGTGAGCCGCGCGGCACCGTATACGACTTCACCGTTCAGGTACACGAGTCCGTCCGATTCGCCGGGCAGCAGTGTGAACTCGCGGTTCATGGGGTCGTAGGCGACGATGGCGTGGTTGCGCCGCGCCGCGAAACTATCTCCGGGTATGCGCACATCCATGTCGTCGGCGCGCCCGATGAAGTTCTTACCGCTGTGCAGCGTGTAGCTCATCCCCTGATGCGGGCCGGCTATGCAGGCAAGCCAGCCGCAGACCGGCCGTGCTTCCTCAAACAGCAGCAACGCCTCGACCTCGTTCGCGCCACGCGGTGTGTCCGAGGCGTCGCTGTCAACCGTCATGCCACAGTACGGGCACGTTCTGCCGAGCCGTTTCGGGTACACGTGACCGTTCTTGCACCTGAACATCGTTCCTCTGTCGCTCATGTCTTTTTCCACCTATCTCACAGACAATATCGTTTCTTCCGCGATGTAAATCGTGTCTCCCGGACGGATGGGAACCGGATCTCCGGGTGCGAGAAGCATCTTTTGCCCCGATTCCCCGCGCGAGAGCGCCGTGCCGTTTTTGGAGCCGACGTCGGCGAGATACCAGTTTCCCGACGCGTAGTTCAAAACAGCGTGTTCCGCGCTGACAGCGGAAAAATACTCGGTACCTGAAAGATCAATATCCGGCTGAATGTCATCCCCTCCGCGACCAATTACCAGTCCCGCGCGTCCGCGCAAATCCCAGAATCCGACTTCCTCTGCGTTTTCGTTCATAAGTACGAGCGCGGCCGCCGCGCTTTCGCGGCTGCCGCCAACTTTCTTTGCCTTGTGCTTGATGAAGCGCGCCGAGTTTACGGCTTCGATGATTATGTAGATCAGAGCGGCAAGCCCTATGGCGTACAGGGCGTACCGACCCCGGCTTTCACCGACATATCGGGTTACAGCCCAAGCGCACACGGCGGCGGATGCCAATGTGAGTACGAACAGCGTACAGATGCCCGCGATCCTTTTATTTCCCTGTTTCACTTCCGCTTTATCCCCATGAATTTATCGAATAATTCGCCGGCGTCCAAAGGGTTGACCGGCTTCTTGCCGTCCGCCGCCGCATTCGCCGCTTTTCCGAAAAACGAATCGAACTTGCCTATCAGATTATCATAATCCACTTGACTAAAGGCTGCGTTTCCGCCTTTGGCGTTCTTCGCGCCGGACTTCCCGCTGTTCGGATTCCGTTTAGCGTCGTATTCGGCGCGTTTCTCATCATCGCCGAGTATTTCCCACGCCTCGTTTATCTCGCGCATACGCTTCTCGGCGGCCTCTTTGTCCGCCGCGCGGTCGGGGTGGTATTGCTTGGCGAGTTTGCGGTACCGTTCTTTGATGACGTCAGTGCCGTCCTCCGGTCTGACGCCGAGTACGGCGTAGAAATCGGTCATGGCGACCTCCCGTCGGCGTTCCCCGCGAAAAAGGGCGCGCCGGTTCACGCGGCGCGCCCTCGCTTGATCATTTTATGCCGGGCGCTTGGGCGCTTGTCTTTATTCCGCCGCGTAGCCCCCGCTCACCTTGACCCGGTCAAGCTGGTCCTTCTTCTGACGTATCGCCACTGCGAATTTACCTACACCGGACTGATCCGTGAATTCCTCGGTGTAGTTCACGACGAAACCCTGCGTGAACTCGTACTTGCGGGTGGTCTGTCCCGCGGCGACGGCTTCCGCCGTGATCTTCTGGTATGCCGTTTGCAACGCGGCGGGCACGAGCGCCCATTTCGCCGCCGCGAGGGTGCTGTCCTTCAGGTCGCCGTCCTCGGCGGAACGGACGCGCCCTGTCACGCGGATGGTCTGGTAGGTGTCTCTCGCTCGAGCGTCGGAGCTGTCGCTGGACGTGTTCTCGAATTCGAGGGTTTCCACCGTTTCTTCGGTCAGATCGAAAGCGTTCGCGCCTTCGGCTTTAAGTTTGTATGCCATTGGGTGTTTCCTCCTTTTACTTTAGACCCTAAGCCACATAGCCGCCTTCGACGGCGACGTCCTTGGACTTGTCCTTCTTCTGCCGCGCTTTCAGCGTGAACGTTCCGTTGCCCTCGCTGTCCGTGTAGCCGACTTTGTAGTCAACCACGAAAGCTTTGGGCAACTTGTACTCGCGGAGCACGACGCCCGACTCGGTCACTTTTACCGTCAGCGAGCGGTACGCCTCGGCCTTGTCGTCCGTCACCGCCGCCCAACGGTCAAGCGCCACAGTCGGCTCGCTGTCCGCGCTCGCCACGGACGGGATGATCCTGCCTTTCAGGGTTATCTGGATGTACTGGTCGGTAGAGCGGGCGTTGGAGTCTTCGGGCGTGATGAACTCGTACTTCACGCCCGTCAGCGCTTTCTCGCTGAGACTGACGTTCTCGGTTCCGCTTATTATCGCCTGGATCATTTGTGGTTCCTCCTATGAATTAAGATTTATCATCGCGCGAATGGCGCCCATTCGCCGGGATGCGATTTGCCGCTTGCCGCGAATGAATCGCGGCTGCGCTTGACGTGCTGCGCACGGGGAACGCGCCTGTGGGCGCGACCGCAGAGTCTACGACGCTGCGGCGCTCGCGCGGTTCAGCGTGATCTGCATATTGCGCGTGTTCCCGCCGAAGTTGAAGTTGATGTCGCAGTTGCGGCCGGCGCTCTCCATCTCGAACGTGATTTCGTCGCCGGGTTGGATGACGGCGTTGACGAATTCCCTCTGCCCTTTCCAGACGCTCATCTGGCTTTCCGGGTTCGGCGAGAAGAAGTATGTGATGTTGTCCGCTTTGTTATCGCCCGTCACCTGACGCAACACACGCTGGAAGTACGTCGTCACTTGCGTACGGTATATAGGTTCGAACGCCTGCCCCTCCATCGCAAGGCTCCGCGCTTTGTACACTGTCAGGTGGCTGACGGAGCGTCCTTTCTTGTCCTTCACGTTCTCGCTGGCGAATATGAAGCCGAAGTTCTGGTGGTTGATGTCCTCTTTCGTGGACGCAGTGAAGCCCGCTATCTCGCGCGCCAGCGTTGTGGTGGTTATGAGCGCGTTGTTGCCCTGTTCGATGTCGTAGCGTACTCCGGGCAGTCCCGGCGCCACATTGCGGCGGAATTTCTCGCGCAGGTATTCCGGGCATTGCCACGCCGCCGTTATGCCTGCCGCCACATACGCGGCGGGGATGTATACGCCCTCTATCCAGAAGCGCGCGATGCTCTCTTGCGCGTCGGACGCCCGGACGCCCTCGCCGTCCGTTTCAAGCAGCTTGCCCGTGACGACGCCGGAGCGGTTCTTCGGGATCACCGTTATGTTCGGCAGGCAGGGTACGGCGTAGGCGCTGAAGTCTTTGTTTACGAGCGGCTCGCAACGGTCTTTGAACGCGCCGACGCCTTCGCGCGCCACGCGGTCAAATGTGGATTTCTCTCCCGTTTCAAACGAGAAGAAGGTCTTGATTTGGTACTCGTACAGCGTACCGAGAAGCTGTCCGAGTACTTCCATAGAGTTGACGTCTTTTCGCTGCTTGTCGTCCTTCACCTCGAATACGGCGCGCCTGACTTTCGCGTCGTCGGATTTATCCAGACTGAGGTTCGGGAATACAGCGAACCATACCGAGTCGTTGTACTCGTTTTTGTTGTTGACCGTGTTCAGGTATATGCGCAGACGAGAGAGGTTGTTGCTCTTTGCCAGCATTTCCGGCGTGGCGTTGGCGATAAGCAACGTGGGGCGCATCCCGGCTTTGCTCTGCACGGTGTACTGCTCAAAATATTCCCTGACGCCGAGTATCCGCTCCACGAGCGGTTTGACGACTTTGATGAATTCCGCTTTGGAGTCCGTGTACAGTTGCAGATACGCGTTGTGGTTGCTTACTTCCTTCTGCAAGTCCACTTCCGTACCAATCTGCGTGGCGAGAGGACTGAACGTGCGCACGACGAGCGCTTTGACGTAGTCGCTCGTGTCCTCGCCCGCGCCGTCTTCATAGTCCTGTTCAAGGAGCAGCGCCAAGCCTTTGTTCGCTTCGCTGTCGGTCAGGGCGAGGGCGGTTTCCGTGACTTTCGGAGCTTCCAGTATCCGCAGTGTGCCGTCTTCCTCGAATTTAGCGATGCCCGCCGCTACTTTCTGTCCGGCCGGTCCGTCGTCCCCGGCGCCGAGAAGCAGCCGCTGTTCGCTGTCCTCAATCGCCAGCGGCAGCAGCGCCATCGTGTTGGAGTAGTTCGCGCGGGCGTCCTCAAACAGTTGGTTCAGCTTGCTTCCGTATTCCTCGCGCTTGGGGTCGCCATCTGGCAGGGCGAGGTATTCCGTGTAGTTGGCCTGAAGCTCCTTGCGCACTTGGCGTATGTCGTCCAGCACTTTCTTCGGCGAGATCAGTTCGAGCAGCGTCTCAAAACCGAAGTCGATGTTCTTCGTTCCCTGCTTCCTTTTCGCGTCAACCATCGTCATCAGCATTTTCAGCACGTCGTTCTGTTCGGTGAGCGGTATTTCGGTAATCAGATTGTCGGGTAGCGACTCGGGTTTTTTCAGCGTGTAGCGCACGCTTCCGCTGTTCGCGTCGAAGAAGCTGTAGACTACGGGCGCCATCTTCCTCATGAACTCGGAGAAGCTTGTACACAGGAGCTTGTCGTTGATCCTCTTGACGATCTCGTCGTCCAGAGAGTCGATGCTTCTGCTTTCCCCGATTTCGGTCAGCAGATCGGGCATCTGCGGGTTGAATTCGTCAAGCGCCAGTGTCCTGGAGGTTTGGGGTATGTCCGCCATTTTGTATCGCGTCCTTTCTCATCGTATATTTTCCGGCGTGTTGATTTGCCGCGTGTCAGTTTGCCATTTCCATGCGGAGACGTCGCCCTGAAACAACCGTCTCAGCCGCCGCGTGGTAGTATATCTCATACTCGTTCACGCCTTCCTCGAATACCACATATATCTTCTGACCGAATGTCAGCGTCGCTTGTCCGCCGCTGCGGTACGTCTGTCCGCCGCAGTAGATTACCGCATCGGAGTGGTTCTTAACGAGCAGCGCGCCGCCTGACCCGGGCCGGAATCGTATGTCTTCGGCGGCGGGGTAACGGTACGGCACTCCGCTGCGCTCGAATATCGCGGACAACCGCGCCCACTTCCTGTCGGCTATATCGCCGAGCCGGAACGTGAGCGCCGGGATGCCGGAGCCGCCTCTGTCCACCACGATGGCGTATATGTCCAGTTTGCCGGTGAACACTTTCGGCAGTTCGTCCTCGGCGCCCGGAAGCTCCGCCGCGTATGTTTGTT
>JAITJC010000069.1 GCA_031279125.1 Oscillospiraceae bacterium | reverse complement strand
AAAAAACGCGCGGCCTGACCGTGACGCTCGCTTATGCGGCACGGGACATCGGGGAACGCCTCGGAGAGTACGCGTTTAAGCTCCGGTACGACGACGTTTTCCGTGCAGAAGTGGTCGGCGTCGATGAGGTTTATCCCAAGCTCCCGCGCGTCGAGAAACACGTCGTATCTGATGTCCGCCGTGACGAACGTGTCGCACCCGGCGGCGACAGCCTTTTCAAGCTCGCTCCCGCCGCTCCCGCCGACCACGGCGACGCGCGAGACTTCGCGCCCGGAGCTGTGATAACGCAGGCCGTTTGTTTTAAGGGCGTTTTTGAGGAACGCGAGGTATTCACTTATGCGCATGGGCGCGGACAGCGTCCCCAAGCGCCCGTAGGAGAACGGCGTACCGTCGGGGCAGCGCCCGTGCTCTGACAGGAGTTCCGTATCCCGCAGTCCGGCGGCGCGCGCCAGGGCGTCGTTCACGCCGCCCCTCGCCGCGTCGAGATTGGTATGCATACATATCGCCGAGATGCCGCGTGAGAGCAGGGAGAGCAGTTTTTTCCCGCGTATATCCCCGTCCGTGACGCGCTTCAGGTCAAACAGCAGGGGGTGGTGGGAGATGATGAGGTTCGCGCCGGACGACGCGGCTTCATCTATGACCTCGCCCGTAATATCCAGCGCGACGAGAATCCTGCGGACGGGGGAGCGGGAATCCCCGGCGAGCAGTCCCACGTTGTCAGAATCCAATTTAGCCTCAATGGGGGCGAACTCGAACAGCCGGGATAAAACGCCGCCTACTGCAACCATCGCGAAAACCTCCTGAAAATATTGAATCCGGGATAAATATCGGCGGACGCCGGTCAGCGCCGCGCCGTCACTATCGCGTATTTCCGCCGCCCCTCGCAGACTTCGGACAGCGTTATGCCGCGAAAGCCGTTTGACGGGAGAAACGACAGCAGGGCGTCCCGCTTTGTTTGGGGCTGCAATATGAAAAAAACGCCCTCGTCAAGCGTTTCCGGCGCGCGCTTCAAAATTCCCGCTATCGTCTCGCCTCCCATGCCGGAGATTATGATGGTATCGACGAGAGGGGCGGCTTCCGGGGGGATGCCGTCCGCGAGAAAGAAGCGGATTTTGTCCGCGACGCCGCGAACTTCCGCGTTCCGCCGGGCCGCGCCGAGCGGGCCGGGGCGTATATCGGACGCGAATATCTCACTCGCCGCGCCGAGCCGCGCGAGATGTATCGGGATAAGCCCGTGGTCGCATCCGACGTCCAAAACGCGCGCGCCGAAAGGAACCCGCGAGGCTATCCCCGCGAGCCGCCCCCCGGCGCGCAAGCTCATCGTGTTTGAGGGTTCCGCGAGTTACTTTTGACGGCGAGCCTCACGTTGAGCTGTTCCAGAAACTCGTCGGCGTCAACTCCGTGAACCTCACAAGCCTCGCCCAGCGTTTCGCCGGACGACATCGCGCAGCCGAGGCAGTGCATCCCGATGGATACGAAAAGCGGGGCTGTCTCCGGCGCGAAGTCGAGAATGTCGGCGATGACGGTGTCCTTTGTAATTTCAAACATTTTTACGGCCTCCAATTTTAAGGTGGTTTTTTACGGCGTCAGTATACCACGCGGGCGCGCGCTTTACAATACCCGCGAAAAAATTTTTTACGCCCGCCGTTTCGCTCGCGTCGAGACAGCCCAAAAGCATCAGCAGGGCTGCGTATATCGCGAAGCACAGGGAGATATTCATCGCGAGCGCCGCCGCCGTCCGCGACGCCGGAAAGCGCAGGAACGCCGCCGCCAGCCGCGTGAAATTTACGGCGCCGAACGCCGCGAGAAGCGATTTCAGCGCCCGCCCGGCGGAAAAGCGTATGACGGTCACGCGGCGCAGCCTGTTTAAGCTAAGGGCGAAGTTGAATATTTCCGTGAAGGCTATCATAAACACATACCCCGCCAGCGCGAAGCGCGGCAGAAGCAGATACACGAGCGTCACGGACACGGCGGAATCGAGTATGTTGTACGCCATGCAGTACATCTGCTGACCCAGGCCGCGGAGCATCCCGTCCGTCACGCTGTCGAGGTACATTATCGGCATGAGCCAGGCGAGGCCGGCGAGGTACCGCCCCGTATCCCCGCTGCCGTACACGGCGCTGCCGAGCTCGTTCCCGAAGCCCCACATACACGCCATGAAGCCGACGGAGAAGAACAGGCACAGCCGCAGGGAGCGCGACACGAGCTCCGATATGCGCTCTTTGTCCCCGCGCACCTGTGCGTCCGTGAGCTCCGGCACGACGAGTTCCGCGAAGGAATAGAAAAGAGCGGACGGGAACATTAAAATCGGGAACACCATGCCGTGGACCGTGCCGTAATCGGCGAGGGCCTTTTCGGCGGACGCGCCGGCTTTCTTGAAGCCGCGAGGCACAAGCAGGTGCTGAAGCGTCGAAAGCGCGCTTCTGGCGTAAGCGGAGAGAGCGAGCGGCGCGGCGATGCCGAGCATCCGGCGCGTCAAGCCGCGCTCGGCGGCGACCGCCCACCATCCGCGTTTTTCGAGCAGATACAGCGCCGCGAGCATCAAAAACGCCGACATCTCCCCCGCGACGCCGCCCGCGACGACGACGGCGCACGAGATTTCAAGGCCGCGCCCGGCGGACGCGCCGAGCGCTATGACGATGGCGAGTATCCTTATGAGCTGTTCCGCGACGGATACGGCGGCGGATTTTACGACGCGGCGCACAGCCGTGAAATATCCCGCGAACACGGCGGACAGCGCGTAGGGCGTGAGGCTGAGGGACAGTACGCGCAGGGACAGCACGGTGCGCCCGTCGCCTATCCACACGCCGCCGACGACAGGCGCGCCGAACCACAAGAACAGGCTCGCCGCCGTGCCGAAGCAGAATGCGTAGGCGAGGCACCGCTTCACGGCGGCGCGCGCGCCGCTCTCGTTTCCGGCACCGAGTTCCATGGACACGAGGCGCGTCGCGGCGAAGCGTATGCCGGAAATCGCGAACGTCGCGGCGAGCATGGACACGGACATTATGAGCTGGAACAGCCCGATGCCCGCCGCGCCGATTTTGCGCGTCAGCCACACCTGAAAGACCATGCCCACGGAACGCATCAGCAGGGAAACGGCGGTGAGCAGCATCGTATTCACAATAATCGTTTTCGCACGGGACATATACGCGCCGCCTTTCGTGGAGTTGTACAATATACAATATATGTACAGGGCTCCGCCGCGTATGCCGGGGCGCGCGTAAAAGCGCAAAGACCTTCGGGCGGTGATGCCCGAAGGTCTTTGTTCCTGTTTTTCCGGATTGCCGGGGTTCCGGCTCCGCTCAGCCCAGCGCTTCTATCAGGGCGGGTATGACCTTGTAGAGGTCGCCGACGATGCCGTAGTCCGCCACCTCGAAGATGGGGGCGTTCTCATTCTTGTTTATCGCGACGATGTAGCCGGAGTTCTGCATTCCGGCGAGGTGCTGGATGGCGCCGGAGATGCCGCAGGCGAAGTAGATGGTCGGCTTCACCGTAGTGCCCGTCTGCCCGACCTGATGGCTGTGGTCTATCCAGCCCGCGTCAACGGCCGCGCGCGAGGAGCCGACCACGCCGCCGAGGCGGTCGGCGAGCTGCTTTATGACCTTGAAGCCATCCGGTCCGCCCAGCCCCGCGCCGCCGGATACGATGATCTTGGCGTCCGTGAGGGAGACCTGCTCCGTGAGACCCTTGACGACCTCAAGCACCCGCTGGCGGATGTCGCCTTCTTTATAGACGGGTTTCAGCTCGATCAGCTCGCCTTTGGCGCCGGGCGTTTTCGCGGGCTTCTCCATGACACCGGGGCGCACGGTTGACATCTGCGGGCGGTGGGCGGGGCAGAGGATCGTCGCCATGAGGTTGCCGCCGAACGCGGGGCGCGTCTGCATGAGTTTCTTATCCTCCGGGTCGATATCGAGCTTCGTGCAGTCCGCTGTCAGCCCCGTGCCGCACTGGACGGCGAGGCAGGGGCCGAGGTCGCGCCCTATATGCGTCGCGCCGAGCAGGACGATTTCCGGCTTGTATTTCAAAATCGCCTCGTAGATGACCTTCGTATAGGCGTCCGTGTTATAGCCGCGCAGTTCCGGGGAGCTTGCGTAATACACCTTGTCCGCGCCGTACTCATACAGCTCCGTGACGAGGCCGTCCGCGTTCTCCCCGCACAGTATGGCGCAGAGCTTGCAGCCTATTTCGGCGGCGAGCTTCTTGCCCTCCCCGAGAAGCTCTATCGAGACGTTCATGAGCTGCCCGCCTCGCTGTTCCGCGAACACCCATACGTCGTGATAGAGCGTGACATCGACGGCGCCCTTCTTCTCCTCCGTGACGTTCTCTATCGCCTGGAACGGGCAGACGTCCACGCACTTGCCGCAGTTTGTGCAACGGGGCCCAATGACGGCGAGCTTTTCCTGCATGGTTATGGCGTCGAAGGGGCATTCCTTTACGCATTTAGTGCAGCCTTTGCACTTGTCGCTGATAATTTTTACAGACATCGGTTTACTCCCTCCGTTATATGACGTGCTTCTCTTGAAGCTTCGCGACGAGCGCCGACGCCATCTCGCCGATTGTGCCGGTCAGCATTTCGCCCTTGCCCTTGGGCGGCGGCGTGAAGCTCTTGAATACTTGGGTCGGCGACGCTTTCAGACCGCAGTCCTCCGGCTTCAGATTGACGTCGTTTTCGTTCCAGACCTTGATTTCGGCCTTGTACGCATCCTCAATGCGCTCGATTGTCATATAGCGCGGCGTATTGAACTCCTTGACGGCGGTCAAAAGACACGGCAACCGAACCTCTATGACCTCATAGCCGTCTTCGAGCTGGCGTTCCACGACGACGGACTTGTCCTTGATTTCGCGTATCTTCTGCACGTATGTCACGGACGGGATGCCAAGGCGTTGGGCGGTCTGCGGGCCGACCTGCGCCGTATCGCCGTCTATGGCCTGGCGTCCGGCGAAGATGATGTCGTAAGCGCCGATGGAGCGTATGCCGGCGGCGAGGGTCGTGGACGTGGCGCAGGTGTCCGCGCCGCCGAACGTGCGGGAGGACAGAAGATAAGCGTCGTCCGCGCCCATGGCGAGACACTCGCGGAGCATGTAAGAGGCCTGCGGAGGCCCCATGGAGAGGACAGATACGCTGACGCCGGGGTCCCTGTCCTTCAGTTCCAGCGCCGCTTCCAGCGCGTTGGCGTCGTCGGGGTTGAGTATCGACGGTACGCCGTCGCGGATAAGCGTACCCTTGACGGGGTCTATTTTGACCTCGTTCGTGTCGGGGACCTGCTTCGCGCAAACAATGATTTTCATATGCCGCCTCCTTATTTCTTCAGCAGACTGCTTGATATGACCATCTGCTGTACCTGGCTTGTACCCTCGAAGATCGTGAATACGCGGCAGTCGCGGTAAATGCGCTCGACCTTGTATTCCTTTATGTAGCCGTAGCCGCCGTGGATTTGAACGGCCTTGCCGGCGATCTCGTTGCATATCTCCGTGGCGTAGTACTTCGCCATGGAGGCGGCGGAACCGGCGTCGGAGCTGTTTATCTCTTTGAGCTGCGCCGCGCGGTAGACGAGCTCTTTCGCCGCCTGAAGCTTTGTCGCCATATCGGCTATCATAAAGCTGATGGCCTGGAAGTCCGCGATGCGCTGGCCGAACTGACGGCGCTCCTTGGCGTATTTTATCGCCTCGTCAAGCGCGCCCTGCGCCACGCCTATGCTCATCGCCGCCACGCCGATGCGCCCGATGTCGAGCGTTTTCATCGCGTTCTGGAAGCCGCGGTTTTCCTCGCCGAGCATGTCGGATTCGTGGACGCGCACGTCCTCAAGGATTATATCGGATGTCGGACAGCCGATTATGCCCATCTTGTGCTCTGCCTTGCCGCAGGATACGCCGGGCAGTTTCATATCGACGATGAACGCGGAAATCCCGCGCGAGCCCTTTTGCGACCTGTCCGTTTTCGCGTAGACTATGGACCAGTCGGCGACGGGGGCGGTTGTGATGAACGTTTTGCGCCCGTTGAGCACCCAGTGTTCCCCGTCGCGCACGGCTGTTGTCGTCGTGCCGCCGGCGTCGGAGCCCGCGCCCGGCTCCGTGAGCGCGAACGCCATTATCTTTTCCCCCGTGGCTATGGGTTTCAGATATTTGTTCAGCTGCTCCTCCGTGCCCGCGAGCATAAGCGGTCCGCCGCCGAGGGAGTTCGGCGCGGAGACCCAGATGTCCGTGACGGCGGAGACGCGGCCGAGTTCCTCCAGTACGATGACGTACGAGAGATAGTCGGAGCCTTGTCCGCCGTACTGTTTCGGCGTCTTCACGCCGAAGAAGCCCGCCTTGCCCATCTTGGCGAGCAGTTCCGTGGGGTACGTGCCTGTCGCTTCGATCTCGTCCAGGATGTCGTTCGTCAATTCCGTTTCGGCGAAATCGCGGGCGAGCTTCCGGATGAGATCATGCTTTTCCGAAAAAATCATTGCGTATCCTCCTGAATAATACTTGTACAGCCGGCGAGAGCCGTCGCGCCGCGCGTCCGGCGGGCGCACTTTTCAGCTATGAAACCATTATAAAGGCTTTCGGCGAAAATTATATTATTTTGTTTGATACTTTTTCTTGAAATGCTTCATATTTTATGCTAAACTGGTGCGGATACAATACGTAAATATGTGTAGCGAAATTTTCGGAAAAGGGGAGAAAGCCGTGAGATCCACCCTGTTTGACTATGAATGGCAGTTCCTGTTACAGCTTGTCACGCGCATAAATTACGCGGAGACATATTCCGATGTGTGCAACATATTTTTGCAGCAGATAAAGACGCTGATTCCATACCGGAACGGGGTGGCGTTCCGCTCCGGGCGCAGGAAGGGCGACGTCGTGCTGACGAACCCCATCACGACAGAGGACGTGAACGACGAATCCGATCACACGTTTTTCACGGAGGGGGACTATCCCCACTGGAACGAGTTCGTAATGGCGCCCCACAGCATCGTGTTCCGGCAGTCGGACATCATCCCGGAGGAGAAATGGGAGAAAACCCGCGTCTACCGCGAGGTGTGGAAGCCGAAAAACAACTATTGGGGGCTTTTCGCGTCTCTCGTCTATGAGGATTGCCCGCTGGCGGTCATCGGCATCATGCGCGCGCGCGCGGAAGAGGACTTTTCCTCGCGGGACATATATATAATGAATACGCTCAGGGCGCCCTTGGAGCGGAAGCTCCACAGCCTGCTCGAATTTACGATATTCCAAAGCGGGAGCGTGCAAAGCGACCGCGTCGCCAAGGCGCTGGCGGGGTACAAGCTCACAAAGCGCGAGACGGAAATCGTGGCCCTGGCGTGCGGCGGGAAATCGTCTGAGGAGATGTGCCGCCAGCTTTTCATAACGCACGCGACGCTCGCCAAGCACCTGTCGAACATCTACAACAAAACGAAGGTGCGCAACAGGACGCAGTTGTACGGGTTGTTCAGCAAGATTTTTTGACCCGCGCGGAAAATTCTTGCGGAATTCAAAGCGGTGTGATATAATCCCGGAACCCGCGCGAAAGGTTTTTTTGGGCGATATTATTTTTAAAGGGGTATGGACAAATGGCAAAGGAACTAAAGGGAAGCAAGACGGAGGCCAATCTTATGGCAGCGTTCGCCGGGGAGTGTCAGGCGCGCGTGAAATACGGCTACTACGCTTCCCAAGCGAGAAAAGACGGCTATGAGCAGATAGCGGACATTTTTCAAGAGACGTCGGATAACGAGAAAGAACACGCCAAAATGTGGTTCAAGCTCTTGCACGGCGGGGCGGTGCCGGCGACGCCCGTCAATCTCGGCGACGCGGCGGACGGCGAAAACTATGAGTGGACGGATATGTACGCGGGCTTCGCCGCGACGGCGCGAGAGGAGGGCTTTGACGACATAGCCCGAAAGTTCGAGATGGTCGGCGCGATTGAGAAGGAGCACGAGGAGCGCTACCGCAAGCTCATCGGCAACATCAGCAGCGGGCTAGTGTTCTCACGCGGGGGGGATACGGTGTGGATCTGCGCGAACTGCGGGCACATCGTAATAGGAAAGCGGGTGCCGGAGACCTGCCCCGCGTGCGCACACCCGAAATCGTATTTCCAAATTAAAGCGGCGAATTATTGATCTGCCGCCAAGCGCCCCGGGGCGCGTTCCCCGCGAGGGGGAAGAACTACTCTCAACAAAGGAATGATTACAAGCAATGAATTCACCAAAGGAAGTGGCGCAGAATTATATCGCGACAGGGGAGGCGAAAACAAAGCTGTCGGCGGAGAAGTCGGTCGTGCTCGCTGTACTCGCGGGGATGTTTATCGCCCTCGCCGGCGCGGGGGCGACGATAGCGTCGGCGACGATAGCGTCCCCGTCCCTTTCCAAGCTGATCGGGGCGTTTGTGTTCCCCGTCGGTCTCTCTATGACGCTGATAGCGGGCAGCGAGCTGTTCACGGGGAACTGCCTGATTATAATCCCGGTTTTGGAGCGGCGCGCGAGGGCCTCCGCCATGCTGCGCAACTGGTTTTTTATTTACATAGGCAATTTTGCGGGCGCTCTTCTTGTCGCCGCGCTCGCCGTTTACGGCGGGACGTTCAGCCTTTTTGACAACGCGGCGGCGGGTGCCGTTATAAACACGGCGGTGGCGAAAGTCTCGCTATCGTTCGGGGACGCGCTCCTGCGCGGCGTGCTCTGCAATTTCCTCGTCTGCGTAGCCGTCTGGATGTCCTTCGCGGCGAAGGACATCGTCGGAAAGGTCGCGGGGCTGTTTTTGCCGGTGATGCTGTTCGTGCTGTCCGGGTATGAGCACAGCGTGGCGAATATGTACTATATATCGGCGGGACTTTTCGCGGCGAAGAACCCGGCTTACGCCGCCGCCGCCACAGCCAACCTCACAAAGCTGACGTGGGGGACGATGTTCGGGAAGAACCTATTGCCCGTGACTGTAGGGAACATTATAGGCGGCGCGCTGCTTGTCGGCGCGGCGTACTGGTTCGTATACCTGCGCGGCGGGGAGAAAAGGGACGAAGCGAAAAAGAAGTGACACGTCCGCGTTTTCCCCTAAGTAACCGCTGAATAACAACACAATTATGACCATCTGTCCGCCATTTGCAGGACGCAATGGCATTTTCCCGGAATAATGGCTGAAATCACCCGGTTGCAGCTTGTGTTTCACCCGTTGTT
>JAITJC010000030.1 GCA_031279125.1 Oscillospiraceae bacterium | reverse complement strand
GCCCCAGTTCCAAGGCGGATGAAAAACACCCCCCGCGCCAAGGCGCGGGGGGTGTTTGCGTGTTTGCGTATTTTCCGTCACGAACGTCGTCGGGTTGACCACGACAGCGCCCAAGCGTCTGCGAGCGGGGCGGGCAATTAAACTTGCAATTTGCGCCATCCGGAGCGAGCGGGGCGAAAACTCTCGCATTATCGCGGCGGGTGTGGTATCATAAGTTCAAAACGTATGCAAAGGAGCGGTACCATAATGTCAGCACACACAAAACCCGTCAGCATCGAGGGGAAAATGTTCAAGCGGCGCGGCGCGTGGTTCGGCCTGTTCCGGTTCGGGATGCCGGGGAGCGAGCCCGCGTTCTACCTCGGCACACTGCACGGGATGGCGGCTCTCGCCCCCGGCAGGAACAGGCTCATCGACATATCCGCGACGTACGGCGGTGAAAAAATCCCGTTCACGGTTGAGGCCCGCCCCGCCGAGCTGACGCTCAGGACGGAGCGCGGGGACGTGCGGTTCACGTTCGCCGACACGACGAAAATAATGGCGGAGGGCGACCCGGGCATGGGTCTGCGCTTCGAGAAGACGATGGTTCAGCACGAGACCGTCCACAAGCGCAAAAACGGCGCGTGGGAGGCGTTTTTCCGCCTGACGTGTTCCGTTGTGTTCAAGGGGCTGGGCGGCTCGTCGTTCGACTTCAACGGCGGCGCGGAGCCGTGGGAGCCCGAAAAGCTCACAAGCGGCGGCATTTGCGGCGTGACGCGCCCCGGCCCGGACGGCAGATTCACGCTCGTCATGGAAGAATCGACATACGGCGGCGCCGTGCGCGACGTGTACCCGTCCTATGACGAGGCGAAGGCGTCCATGCAGGCGGACTGGGACGGCTTCATAGAGGCGATGCCCGCGTTCGCGGAGCCGTACGAAAGGACGCGCGAGGAGTGCGAGTATACGCTGTGGTCATTCCTCATGGCGCCCTGCGGTCTGTCGCGCCATACGATGATCCAGATGTTCGCGGGCGTGACGGCCTCGCAGTGGCAGATGTGTCAGAACGCCGTCGCGCTCTGCGAGCACGCGGATCTCGCCGTCGATCTTCTGCTCAGCCCGATAGACCGCATCGGCTCTCTCGGGCAGCTCCCCGATATGTACGACGATATGCAGTGCGAGTCGCTGATGGTGAAGCCCCCAATGCACGGCTGGGCTGTGCTCGAAATAATGAAACGCCGCGATCTGCTGAAAGAGTGCCCGCGCGCGCGGATCGAGAAGCTTTACGACGGCATCGGCAGATGGGCGGACTGGTTTATGACGTACCGCGACGAGGACGGGGACGGTCTGCCGAGCCTCATCCACAGCGACGAGACGGGGCTTGACGACTGCTCCCTCTGGGCGCGGCACCTGACGATCACAACGCCCGACGCCGCCGCGTATCTCGTGCTGCTGTTCGAAGCCGCGGGGGAGCTTGCCGCCTTGCTCGGCAAGCCGGAGGCCGAGGCCTCCGCGTGGCGCGGGAAGTCCGAAAATATCCTCGCGCGGCTCATTGAAACCCTGTGGGACGGGGAGCGTTTCGCGGGGCTTGTGCCCGAAACGCGGGAACTTATATACTCGGACAGCATCATCCACTATATGCCGGCGATCCTGGGGGACAGACTGCCGGGGGAGATACTCGGCAAGCTCGTCGCGGACCTTTCGGATCCGGAAACCTTCTTCAGCCCGTGGGGCATAGCGTCAGAGAAAATGACGAGCGCGCTGTTCTCCCCGTCCGCCTGGGGGCGCGGCTGCGTCCTGCCCCCGGCTATGATGTATATCGTCACGGGGCTGTGGGATACAAAGCACCGCGCGTTCGCGAAAACCGCCGCCGAAAACTATTGCAAAACGCTCGGCGAAACGGGCTTCCCGTTCTTCATCGACCCCAAGACGGGAAACGGCATGTATTACGGTTGCAGCTGGGCGAACTGCGCGTACACGGTTCTCGGGCGGCTCGTCAGCGGGGCATAAGGGCAATGGCAATGAATCCGAAGGTCAAGGTCTACCGCGCGGGCGGGCTGTTTTTGGAAGCGGAGGGGACCGCGGGACAGACGCTTCTCGAGTTTCTGTCGTCGCGCGATATTTTCCTCGACGCGCCGTGCGGCGGGCGGGGCAAATGCGGCAAATGCAAGGTCCGGCTGTCCCCCGGCGGGGAGGAGGTCAAAGCGTGTCAGACCAATCTCACGGGCGACACGGACATCCATATCCCCGAAGAGATGAAGATGACCATCGCCGGGCAGGACTCCGGCGCCCCGCGCGCCGGACAGGACGCCGGAGCGCGGGGCGAGGCGGGGGACGACTACGGCGTCGCTATCGACATTGGCACGACAACGGTCGTCGCGCACCTGACAAATCTCGCAACGCGCGAGCGGGTCGCGACAAGCTCCGGCGTGAACGCGCAGCGCCCCTACGGCGCGGACGTCATCAGCCGCATAGAATTTGCGGCGGCGCACGGGCACGGGACGCTCTCCCGCTTGATCCGGACGCAGATAAACGGGCTCATATCAGAGGCCTGCGAAAAAAGCGGCGTCGGCGCATCGCGGATAAAATACATCGTCATAGCGGGCAACACGATAATGCAGCACCTCGCGGCGGGCTATTCCCCCGTCGGCATGGGGACCGTCCCATTCGAACCCGTCAGCCTTTTCGGGGAGGAACTGCCGCCGTGGGACGGATTGCCCGCCGCGCCGGGTGCCGCGATGTACTTCGCCCCGTGCGTCTCATCTTACGTCGGCGGAGACATCACGGCGGGGATGCTTTTCTGCGATTTTGAGCGGGACGCCGGCCCCACGGTGTTCATAGACATCGGGACGAACGGCGAGATCGCGATGAAAACAGGCGACCGCTATCTCTGCTGCGCCACGGCGGCCGGCCCGGCGTTCGAGGGGGCGGAGATTTCCTGCGGCATGGCGGCAGTCCCCGGCGCCGTCAGCCATATCAGATGGGGGGACGGACGCCCGGAGCTTACCGTGCTCGGGGACGGAGAGGAACCGGGCGGCATCTGCGGCTCCGGCCTGCTCGACGCGCTCGCGCTCCTGCTCGACACGGGCGCGGTGGACGAGACGGGGCGCATACTCGATCCGGAGGAAATAGAGCATCCCATCGCGGCGCACATCGGGAAGGACGCGCAGGGCAAGAACGTGTTTTACCTCTCGCGCGTCGGCGGCGGGGTTTACCTCTCCGCCGCCGACGTGCGGAAGCTCCAGCTCGCGAAGGCCGCCATAGCCGGGGGGATTCAGACACTCCTGCGCGAGGCGGGGACAAGGGAGGAGGACGTGAAAACCTTTATCCTCGCCGGCGGGTTCGGCAGTTATCTCGACCGCGGCAGCGCGGCGCGCATCGGGCTGTTTCCCGGGACATTCCTGCCCGTGACGCGATCGCCGGGCAACACGGCGGGGGAGGGCGCGGCAAAGGCTCTCGTATCCGAAGAAGCGCGCGCGGAGCTCCTCGTGATGCGCGGGAAATGCGAATACGTGGAGCTATCGTCGAGCCTCGTCTTCAACGAGCAGTTCGTGGAACAGATGATGTTCGAGTAAACATCAAAGAGCAAGGAGTAATTTTATGACCGATTACAATGCCCTCAAAAGGCGCGCGCTCGAAGCGGGCTTTGACGACGCGGGGTATCTCGACGTTTCGAAGCTGGAGTTTTTGCAGGACGTGCGCGATATGTGCGCCGCCGACAAATGCCACAGTTACAACCGCTCTTGGTCATGTCCGCCCGCCGCGCCGAGCTTGGACGAAATGCGGGAAACCGTGAAACGGTATTCCGGCGGGCTGTTGGTGCAGACCGTCGGGCATATGGAGGACAGCCTTGACTT
Source organism: Oscillospiraceae bacterium (assembly GCA_031279125.1). Taxonomy (GTDB): domain Bacteria; phylum Bacillota; class Clostridia; order Oscillospirales; family Oscillospiraceae; genus JAIRRO01. Next base: position 16,187 of record JAITJC010000030.1, on the reverse strand, counting down.
CGAGGAGATGATGGCGTCCGCGAAGCGGCACGGCGAGAATTTTGACCGCCTGCGCGACGCGCTGCGCCCCGAATACCCCGGGATGTACCCGATGGGCGCGGGCGGCTGCTCGCGCTGTCAGCCGTGCTCTTACCCCGACGCGCCGTGCAGATTTCCCGACAAGCTGTCGTACTCGATGGAGGCGTGCGGGCTTTTCGTCAGCCGCGTCTGCACGGACAACGGGATGAAGTACAACCACGGCAAGGACACGATCTGCTATACGGCGTGTTTCCTGCTGGCTTGATTCCCCGCGCCGCCGCTTTGCCGTTTTTTGCTTGACAGCTTCCGGATATCGTGGTAATATCCCATCAGGCGTAAAAAAGATCGCGATGCCTATGCCGACGGCAGAGAAGCGCGCGAACATGGCAGGAATACCTCGCGGTAAGTCGAGCGGTATTGAGTTGCTTTGCGTGATGAAATTACAATCGGCATCGTTACAGGGCGAACGGAAGCAAATTTAATATTACATGCAAGGAGTGGCTCAAATGGAAACCGGTCAAAACATGTTCTTTGATTTTATCATGGAACGCACGCAAGACGACAAGAAAGAAGCGATGTCGGGATTCCTGGAGGAATTCTTAAAGCCGCCGGAAGACGGCGGCTTTGACCCCGAAACTTTTCAGAAAAGCAACGAGGTCATAATGTCCATGCTGAAACCGGAAGGCGCCGAAGAATTCCGGAAAATGATGAACCCTTTCGGGGACATGGAAGATTACGACGAGACGCAAGAAGAAATAAACTGGCTGGAGCAGCCCGACAAGCTCAAATGGAGAGACAATTCCCCCAAAGTGTCCAACGAGGAGATGCGCGCCGCGTTCGCGTGTTCAAAAAAAGCGGACGAAATGGAATGTGACTGCTGGAACACCCATTGCCAATTCTTCGGAAACTGCCGGAAATGCATCGTGTTTCATCTGGCGCTGAAACAGTTCCCGACCTGCCAAAGGGTCTTGCTGGGGGACTTGGAGGAACACTACATTGTATTCAGCCGCGACAAATAGCGCAAACCGATTGTCATTTTGAAAGGAAACGCTGAAATGCAAGAAGAAAAAAACATGCTGGCACAGCCGAATAAGTTCAAATGGAGAGAAAACCCCCCAAAGGTCAACCCCGGGGAAATGCGCGCGGCGCTGGCCTGCGGCGGCAAAGCCGACCGGCTTGAATGCGATTGCTGGAATACAAGGTGTCCGCACCACGGCAATTGCCGGAAATGCGTCGTGTACGAAATGTGCCTGAAACAGCTGCCGACTTGCGAAAGGGCACTGCTGGAGGAACTGAAGGAGCACTATATCGCGCATGGCGGCGATAAGCGATAAATCGTCAAACGCGCAGCTATCTGCAGCGCCGGCTGCCCGCGTCGTCCGCTTAAGAAAAAGATTCACCGCCGTCAACCCAGTTCAGTTCCTTCTCCGTTATCGTGTCCATAAGCCGCGCCGCGAGTCCGGCGCGCCCTCCCCGGACGGCGGCGCGCGCCAGGAACAGCTTGTCGCGCAGGTTATCGAGGTCGTAATGTCGGCCGAGCAGTTCCAAGATATCTTCCTCCGACGGCGCGGGGCGGATGGCGCCCACCGCGCCGAGCAGCGGCCCGATGATGCCGACCTCGTACTTCTGCGTTTTGAACAGCAGTGTCAAATACTTGTTGAACCCCGCGTTGTCGAGCAGTTCCACGGCTGTCTGTATCATCCTTATGAAAAGCTGGCTGCTGTTGCCGAGTATGTAAAACGAACGCGGTATGACCTCCCCGAACATTTTACCCTCGCACCGCTTGAAGCAGTCCCACGCCTCCTGAAACTCCCGCCGCGCGTGGTGGATGAGCCCCGTGTAGTAGTCGAAGTCCGGGTTTTCAGGCGAAGCCTCAGAGGCTTCGCGCGAGAGCGCGAGCGCTCTGTCCCATTCCCCCTCGCCCTTGTTCAGATAGTAGTTCGACAGGAAGGCGTAGGCGTTGTCCACAGTGAATTTATATACGCTCTTTCCCGCTTTGCTGCCCTCGATTATCTCTGTGTACAGCGCGACGACGCGCTCCGGGTCAAAGCCGTCCGGGTCGACGCGCAGGGTATCGGCGAGATAGCCCTTCATCGTGAGGTTGTCCGGGTTTTCGCGCAACTCCTCCTCAATGGGGGCAAGGTTGCGCTCGAACGTGTTTTTAGAGGACATCGCCTCTTTAGTGTAGCCCGTGTGGTAGATCTTGATGTCCGTCAGGAACAGTCCGCCCTCGCCGATACTCAAATGCTCGTGGATCTTGTTCACGTAGCGTATCTCCGGCTTGTTGCGGAAGACCCTGTCCTGCTCCTGGACGACGAAAGCCTCGCCTTTGTCGTTGAGATTAATCCAGCGGCAGCGTATGAAATTGAGCCCCGGATAGGCCTTCGGATCCGCCTCCGCGCGCTCTAAGAAGCCCCGGAGCAATTCCGTGTCTTTCTCGTCGAAATACTCGTCGGCGTCGAGGAAGGCTATCCAGTTCCCGCGCGCCTGCTCGATAGCGAAGTTCTTCGCCGCGGAGAAATCGTTTATCCACTCGAAATGATATATCTTCGCGCCCATTTTCTCCGCTATCTCCACCGTGCGGTCGGTAGAGCCCGTGTCGACGACGATCTGCTCGAAAGCGATGCCGCGCGCCCACGAAAGCGCTCTTTCGATGTTCTTTTCCTCGTTTTTGACTATCATGCATTGGCTCAGACGCACCGCCGGGCGCTTCGCCGCCGCCGGGCGCCGCCGGTGTCGTTTTTTGTTTTCCGCCATGGTATCACCTCATACGCATTGTAACGCCGTGCCGGGCATTTGTCAACACTCGGCGGCTCGTCCCCTTGTCTTTCCCGGCGAGAAAAAGCCCCCGGCGAATCAAAGATTCGCCGGGGGCGGCCACGCGGCGAAGCCGCTGTTCAGAGGATGCGCGGGCGGGCGCCGGAGCGCGCGAGTCTTTCGCGAAGAGTGCCCGCCCGCCGCCGCTCAGCAGCAGTTGCTCCCGCCGCTGTTCTCGCCGCCGCCCGCCCCGCAGACGCAGAACAGGACTATGAGGATTATGATAATCCACAGGTAGCTGTTGTTTCCGAAAATGCTGTTGATACACATACCGATCGTTCCTCCGGATAGAATAATGTTTCGGGATACCCCTCGTCTCTCGGGTACGCCTTATACTATTCCGGAGCGGCGAAAGTGTTACCGGCTTCCCTCGCCCGCGAGCCGCCGGACCGCCGCCGTCACCGCTTTCCTTTGATCAGCGGGGATACCGGCTTGTATATGAATATCGTAATCAGCGCGCATATGAGTCCCTTCGCTATCGTGAACGGCGCGTTGAAAATGACGAGGCTCTCTTCGATAGACCCGACGCCCGGCAGGATCGCTTGGTACATGCCCAGTATGGTATCCTTCGGCATAATATTATAATAAAACGGATATACGACGAGCATATTCGAATAAATGCTGATAAGCCCCATAACCAGCGCCCCGAAGAGCGCGCCTATCACGGCGCCGCGCTTGTTCCGCTCCAGACGGTAGATTATCCCCGCCGAGACGACGAAGCTCGCGCTCAGGACGAAGTTGGAGAGTTCCCCGACCCCGCCCGTGCCGCTGTTGTCCAAAATGAAATGCAGGACGTTTTTTACGAAGCAGATTGCCGCGCCGTATCCGGGCCCGAGGGCAAATGCGCCGATCAGTCCGGGGAAATCGGACACGTCCATCTTAACGAAGCTCGGGATCACCGGAACCGAAAAGTCGACGAACATAAGTATGAACGAAATTGCGGAGAGCACCCCCGACACCGCTATTGGACGAATTTTTGACTTCATTTTCCGCACTGCGCCTCCCCTGAAGACCTATTCGATTGTCGCGGCGCAATTATACCACGGCGCGGGGGGCGGATGCAAGCGTTTTTTGACAAGTGCCCCGCGTTGATGTATAATCCGGTTCATAACCGAAATCACCGGAGGTGCGCCGGATGACGGCTTTTGAATTCACAAAGGGCGAGACCTGCTGTTTTTCCGGATACCGCCCCGAAAAGCTCCCCTGGGGCGAGCGCGAGGACGACGAGCGCTGCCGCGAGCTCAAGCGCCGGTTGTTCCATGTCGCGGAGGCGCTGTATGTATCCGGCAGACGGCGCTTCATCTGTGGTATGGCGCGGGGCTGCGACATGTACTTCTGCGAGGCGGCGCTCTCCCTGCGCGATATCAACGGGGATGTCGCGGTGGAGGCGGCGCTGCCGTTCGCGGAGCAGGCGGAGCGGTGGAAAGCCGCCTGGCGCGAGCGATATTTCAAGCTGCTTTCCCTGTGCGACATCGAGACGCATATAAGCCCGGAGTACACGCGGGACTGCATGGAGCGCCGCAACCGCTATATGGTGGACAGTTCCTCTGTGATCATCACCGTTTTCGACGGGCGTTTCGGCGGCACGATGTACACGCGCGGCTACGCCTTCCGCCGGGGGCTGGAGATTATCGATATAGCGCCGTGAACATCATGGCGCTGATATGTGAATATACATTGGCAGCATAACGTATATCGGGAGGTTTCAATGTCGCCTGTCATCCGCGCCCTCATAGGGGGGCTGTTTACCTGGGGGCTGACAGCCCTCGGCGGGGCCACGGTCTTTTTCTTCAAAGAATTCCGCCGCAAGGCTCTTAACGCGATGCTCGGTTTCGCGGCGGGCATCATGATCGCCGCCAGCTTCTGGTCCCTGCTCGCCCCGGCGATTGAAATAGGGCGGACGCCGTACCCCGCCATTATCGGATTTCTGCTCGGAGGGGCGTTCCTGCACGCCGCCGACAGGCTCCTTCCGCATTTGCACGCCCAGGCGGGAGCGGAGCCGGAGGGCGTGAAATCCCGCTGGCGGCGCAGCGTGCTGCTCGTTATGGCAATAACGCTCCACAACATCCCGGAGGGGCTGGCGTTCGGCGTCGCGTTCGGCTCCGCCGCCGTCAACCCGGAAGCGCTCGCCTCCGCGATAGCGCTGACGGTCGGCATCGGTCTGCAGAACTTTCCGGAGGGCGCCGCCGTCTCCGTGCCGCTGCGCCGCGAGGGACTGTCGCGCATGAAGAGCTTTCTGTTCGGGCAGGCCTCCGGGATCGTGGAACCATTGGCGGCCATGCTCGGCGCGGCCCTCGCCGTCTCCATACAAGGCATCCTGCCCTACGCGCTGGCGTTCGCCGCCGGGGCCATGATATTCGTCGTCGTGGAAGAGCTGATTCCGGAGGCGCAGGGCGGCGGAGAGCACAGCAATCTCACGACAATCGGGGCGATGCTCGGCTTTGCCGTTATGATGGCGCTCGACACGCTTCTGTGAAAGGAACGAACAAAAAATGACGATAGCCCTGCTTGCGGCGGCCATAGCCCTCGCCGCCGCGAATTTCATCTTGTTGTTCATAAGAAAACCGAAGGATCACGCCCCGGAGCTTGAAGAAATCGCCGCCGGGAGCTCGCGGGAGGTCTCGGAGCTTACCCGGCTGGGGGAAGAGATAAGGCGCCTTGACGCCCTGCTCCGCGAGGAATTCGCGCGGGGCCGAGCGGAGGCGCTGGAATCGGGGAAGGCGTCGCGGGAGGAGTTGGCGCAGTCTTTGAAGGTCAACCGCGAAGAGCTGTCCCTGGCGCTCCGGGAAACGCGGGAAACCGTGGAGACGCGTCTGCGGCACATACAGCAGGACAACGCCAAGCAGCTTGAGGAAATGCGCCGCACCGTGGACGAGAAGCTCCGCGAATCCGTCGAAAAGCGCTTTGACGAGTCCTTCAAGCTCATAAGCGAAAGGCTGGAACAGGTTCACCGGGGGCTGGGAGAGATGCAGTCGCTCGCCTCCGGCGTCGGCGACCTGAAAAAGGTGCTGACGAACGTCAAAACGCGCGGGAGCCTCGGGGAAATACAGCTCGGCGCGATATTTGAGCAAATTCTCGCCCCGGAGCAGTACGAGCGCAACGCCGCCGTGAAGCAGGGGAGCCAAGAGCGCGTGGAATACGCCGTGCGCCTGCCCGGAGGGGACAACGCCCCGCTGCTCCTGCCCGTGGACTCCAAATTCCCCGTGGAGGACTATCAGCGCCTGCTTGACGCCTACGACTCCAACACGGACGTCGAAACGACGTCGCGCTTATTTGAAAACGCCGTGAAAAAGAACGCGAAAGAGATACGCGCGAAATACATAAACCCGCCCGTCACCACGGATTTCGCCATAATGTTTGTGCCGACGGAGGGGCTTTACGCCGAGATACTTCGCCGCCCCGGGCTGTTTGAGCTGCTGCAGAGGGAATACAGGGTCACCGTCGTCGGTCCGGCGAACACGGCGGCGTTTTTGAGCAGTCTGCAAATGGGTTTCCGCACACTCGCGATCGAAAAACGTTCGAGCGAGGTCTGGGAACTGCTCGGCGCGGTCAAGACGGAATTCGGCAAGTTCGGCGGCGTGCTCGACAACATCAAGAACAAGATAAACGCCGCGGCGAACGAGCTCGACCGCGTCGGCGTGCGCTCTCGCGCCATCGAGCGCCGTCTGCGCGGCGTCGGGGAGCTTGAGACCGCGCGCGCCGAGATACTGCTCGGAGAGGGGGATGCCGCCTCAAAGGAGGAAGCGGAGGAATTCTGACAGCTCCCCCCGCCCGTTCACGCCGCCGGGGCGTCAGAGGACAGCACTTCGCCCGTCGAGGCGTCTATGAAATAACCGCCCGCGTCCGTATCTAAAAGCCAGCCGGGGGAGAGCGCCCCCTCCCCGAACGCGCTGACGGCGAATCTGTAGCCCGCCGTGACGGACGCGATTTCGGAACAGTCCGTCCCGCCGCCCCGCGCGAACGTCAGAAAACCCAGAAGCGCCGTGGGAAGGCTCCGCAGGGATGCCGCCGGAGCGTCTTTTATACCGGAGGGGCGCCGCCCCGTCACGCGCAGCAGACGGCCGTCCTCGAACTCAAAACTTATCGCGCAGTTGAACGCCGGCGCGCCCTTGTACAGGAATACTGACGTCGCCGTGACGATGCCGCCGCTTTCGGAGAGCGCGGGCGCCGCGGCGTCTATGCCCATATCGCGCAACAGGCGCTTTGTCGCGGAGGAAACGTCCCCGCGCGGGGAATACGGCTCCGCGAACTCGATTTTGAACTCGCCGCGCGCGTTGAACTCCGCCGCGCCGCGCTCGCCCGTATAGAGAGCCCTCGCGCCGCCGTCGCCGGAGGGGGCGCACTCCCCGAGCGCCGCGCGCGCTATCGCCGCCTCCCCGAACGCGTCGCGCTCCGCCGAGAGAGGCCGCAGGCTTTCCGACGAAGAGGGAAGCTCCCCCGCCAGCCGTATGCCGGAGCTTTCAAAAACCGTCCGCAAATCGGAGAGTATCCCGCGCCGCTCCGACGACTCGCCTATGCTCGAAAGCGATATGGCGGCGAGGAAGAACACGTTTATGAATACAAGGCCCGCGATGACGATGTTTTTCAGCTTCGACGTGCTCATTCCCCCGCCTCCGCGCGCCAGAACGGGGAGGCCTCTCCGGCGCCCCCGTCGGAGTAGGCGAGCTTGAACCCGCCGCCTTGCGCCGCGAGGGCCTGTCTTTCCGGCAGGAGCGTCACGGCGGAGGAGAATATATATTCGCGGAAAAGCAGGGTCATATCGGATATTTCCCCGCCCGTGACGGAAACGGCGGCGGCGTGCTCGCGCTCGCGGAGAAACACGCGCGCGCCGGAGATGTGGTAGTCGAAAAAGACGACAAATCCCCCCCCTTCACGATTTTGCAGTCCCGTGAAGGCGAGCCGCGCGTCCCCCGCGAGTCCCCCGGCGGCGGCGGCGACGGCGCTGCGGGCAAGTTCCGAAGCGCGGACGGCGTCCCCGTCCGCGCCCCCCCCCGGCGCCGAGGCGCGGCGGAAGGACAAAAGTCCGCCGGGGGATACCGACGCCGACGCCGCGCTTGTGATGTACACACGCGTGCCGTCGCTCTCCGTATATCCCTGGCGCGCGTCGATGCCGAGCGCGGACAGTACGGCTCGCGACACGTCCTCCGGGACGAGGGGGTTAGAGACGGAGGCTGCGGGGTAGGACGAGCCGCCCGCCAAGAGCATATATGGCGCGGCGGAAGCCCCGTCGAGCTCGAATTCGTATTTCACGGCGCCGGAGTAGACGGCGGGAACGGTCTTTTCCCCGCCGAGAGAGGCCGTCTCCGCGCGGTAAAAACCGCCGGGGGATTCGAAATACAGCGGGGAGGAGCCGTCGGAGAACACGAGGCAGAGCCTGCGAACCGAGATGCCGCCGCCCCCGGCGGGCGGCGCGCCGAGCCAGCCGCGCACGAGTGATAGCGGCGCCGCGGAATAGTATTCGTACATCACGCCGGGCGCGCCCAGCGCCGCGCGCCACTCGGCTTCGGAACATTCGGCGGGCTCGGAGGCGGACGTCAGGGCCTCGTTTAATATGCTGGCGGTCTTTTCGTACAGCGCGTCGAGAGAGGCGTCGTCGTACCGCGCGGCGGCGCGCGCGCCGGTCGCGTCCGTCACGACGAGGACGGAGGGACGGGCGGCTTCCGCCGGGACGGCGCCCGCGATGCTGTAGGAAAGCGGCGTCGCGGAACGCCCGGAGCCGGACACGGCGTCTATCAGCTCCCCGAACAGCCCGGACGCGCGCGCCGTGACAGCGGCGCTCACGAAAAGCACCGCGATGAGCGCCGTTTTCGCGCCTTCCTTAAACGAGCGGCTCATCAGGCTCCCCCTCCGCCTCCCGCGCGCCGGTCGGGGGTCCGTCAACGGGCAGCGTTATCGTGAACGACGAGCCCGCGCCGAGGGCGCTTGAAAGCGTGATTTCCCCGCCGTGCCGCTCCACGATCTCCCGCGCTATGGACAGTCCCAGCCCCGTGCCGCCGGATTCGCGCGAGCGCGCCTTGTCCACCCTGTAAAAGCGGTCGAACACGCGGGGGATGTCCTCCCCCGGAATTCCGACGCCCGTGTCGCTGATCCGTATCCGCGCGAAGCCGCCCGAGGAGCCGCAGGAGACGGAAACGGCACCGCCCTCCGGCGTATACTTCACGGCGTTCGTCATAATGTTCATCAGCACCTGCTCGATGCGCGCCCTGTCGCCCGTGATGTCCGGCATACCGGACTGCAGGTCGAGGGTAACGCTCTGCCCGCGCCGCTCCGCCGATATGGCGATGGCTGCGTACACGTCACGCACGGAGCGTTCGAGAGAGAACCGCTCCGTCTTCAGCCCGCCGCCCGCGTCAAGCCGCGAGAGATCCAACAGGTCGGAGACTATCTTCGCCATGCGGTCGCTTTCGTTCAGGATCACGCGCAGGAACTCCCCGCGCGTACCCTCCGGCAGGGCGGGGTCGTCGCTCATCGTTTCGGCGTAGGAGCGTATGCCGGTCAGAGGCGTGCGCAGCTCGTGAGAGACGTTCGCAACGAAGTCGCGGCGCAGTTTTTCCGCGTTTTTCAGCTCGTCGAGCGTCGTTTCCAGCTGGGACGCCATGGCGTTGAACGTCGTGGAGAGCGTACCTATCTCGTCGTCCGACTCCACGGGTATCTTGCGCGTGAAGTCGCCCGCGCCCATAGCCTCCGCCGCCTTCGTCATTCCGCGTATCGGGGACAGCAGCGTCCGCGCGAGCAGGAGGCTTATGGCGGCGGACGCTGCGAGCCCGAACGCGAGCGACTCGAGTATCATCCTGAAAAGCGACGCGGAAAGGTTCTGCGAAGTCTCGCGGTTGTCGCGTATATAGACGATGAAGCGCCCGTATCTGCCCTCTATCGGGGCGGCGGCGTCCATATAGTCGCGCCCGGGATTGCCCGTGTACGCGTTTTGCCCCGTGAGCGCCGTCAGGATGTTCGGTGTCGCCTCAAAGACCTCCCCGCGCTGCAGCTCCGCCCCCGCGAGCCTCTCGCCCGTCACGCCGTCAAGGATATAGAATTTGCGCGTCCAGCTGTCGATGCCGAGCTGCCCCGCGTAGACAAATATGATCTCCTCCATCTGCTCCGCGGCGTCCGGCTCGTCAGCCGCGCGGCGCAGGGAGGAAATCATATCGGCGTCCGTGAACGCGGAGGTCATGCGCCTGTAAAACTCGTCGAGGTAAAAATCCCGCACGCCGCGCGCCAGGAACACGACGATGACGCTCATGAGCATCACGACAAGCATGAGCATTATGAACACGAGCTTCCCGCGCAGACCCTTCAGCATCGCCTGTCAGCCCTCGAAATAATAGCCCGCGCCGCGCCTCGTCAAAATGTGCTTCGGATTCGCGCCGTCCTCTTCGATCTTCTCGCGCAGACGCCTGATGGCCACGTCCACGGCGCGAAGGTCGTCGCCGAAATATTCAAACCGCCATACCTCGCGCAGAAGCTCCTCGCGCGAGAACACCCTGCCGGGAGAAGCGGCGAGGAACGCGAGCAGGTCGAACTCGCGCGCGGTCAGTTCCGCCGCGCGCCCGCCCACGAAAGCGTCGAACCTGTCGAAGTCTATGAAAAGCCCCGCCCCCGGCGCCCCCGGCGCCGCCGGGGGCGCCGCCGCCGACGTGCGGCGGATGTTCGCCTTGACGCGCGCCATAAGCTCCATGTTCTTGAAGGGCTTTGTCACATAGTCGTCCGCGCCGATGTCCAGCCCTAAGACCTTGTCCGACTCCTCCTCGCGCGCCGTCAGCATTATTATGGGCGTCAGCTTGTCCCGCTCGCGTATGCGGCGGCACACCTCGAAGCCGTCCGTGCGCGGGAGCATGACGTCCAGCAGGATCAAGTCCGGGCGGGTTTCCCCGTACTTTTGCAGAGCCTCTTCCCCGTCATACGCCTCAGCCGTGTCATAGCCCTCCCGGTTGAGATTGAATTTCAGGATGTCCACGATGCTCTTTTCGTCGTCCACGATGAGAATAGTACAAGCCATTTTCAAAGCGCCTCCTGTCCGTTGTCAGTCATTCGCCCTTGCGTTTGCTTTTCCCCGAGGCCGCGCGCCGCCGGAGCGTGTGGTCCGGCTCCCCCTTCCGGAGCCGAAGACTGCGCGGCGTGACTTCAAGCAGCTCGTCGTCGGCGAGGAATTCAAGGCATTGCTCCAAGCTCAGGAGCTTCGCCGGGACGAGCCGCAGGGCGTCCTCGGAACCCGCCGCGCGGAAATTCGTGAGCTGCTTGCGCTTGCAGACGTTGACCGTCATATCCTCCTGCTTGGGCGATATGCCGACTATCATCCCGGCGTACACGGCGGTACCCGGCTCTATGAAAAGCTGCCCGCGCTCCTGCGCGCCGAAAAGCCCGTAAACCGTGGCCTCTCCCGTCTCGTGGGCTATGAGGGAGCCGCCGAAGCGCCGGGAAATATCGCCCTTCCACGGCTCGTACCGCTCGAATACGGACGCTATGATTCCCTCTCCGCGCGTGTCGGTGAGAAACTCGCTCCGATAGCCGAAAAGCCCGCGCGACGGCACAAGGAATTCGAGCTTAAAGCGCGCGCCCGCCCGGTTCATCCCCAAAACGGCGCCGCGCCGCGAGCCGAGCTTTTCTATGACCGCGCCGACGGACGCCTCCGGCACGTCGAGGACGACGCGCTCCACGGGCTCGCGGAGTTCCCCGCCGCGCTGCTCCGTCAGGACGCGCGGCGGGGAAACCTGAAACTCATAGCCCTCGCGCCGCATTGTCTCTATGAGGATGGAAAGATGCATCTCCCCGCGCCCGGCGACGTTGAAGCTATCCGAATCCGGAATCTCGGACACGCGCAGGGACACGTCCTTCAGCGTCTCGCGCGACAGCCTGTCGCGGATGTTGCGCGTCGTGACGAATTTGCCCTCGCGCCCGGCGAAGGGGGAATCGTTGACGGAGAACGTCATCTCCATCGTGGGGGCGGAGATTTTCACGAACGGCAGGGGATCCGGGGCGTGGGGGGCGCATATCGTGTCGCCGATCGTGACGTCGCCGATGCCGGAGAGCGCTATTATGTCGCCGGCGGAGGCTTCGTCCACGGATACGCGGGAGAGTCCGTCGAACTCATAGAGGCTTGTGGCCTTGGCGCGGCGCGCGGGGCGCTCGCCGTGGAAATCGCAGACGGCGATTTCCTGGTTCTTCGATATCGCGCCGCGCTCGATGCGCCCTATGGCTACCCTGCCGACATAGTCATTGTAGTCGATGGATGAGACAAGCATTTGCAGGGGGGAATCCGCGTCGCGCCCCGGCTCCGGTATATATTCGATTATGGTTTTGAAAAGAGGCGCGAGATCCGCGCCCTCCGAATCCGGGGAGTACGCCGCCGTCCCGCGCCGAGCCGAGCAGAACAGCATGGGCGAGTCGAGCTGGAAATCCGTGGCGTCCAGTTCCAAAAGCAGTTCCAGTATTTCGTCCGTGACCTCCGCGACGCGGGCGTCCGGTCGGTCGGTCTTGTTCACGACGACGATGACGCGGTGGCCGAGCTCCAGCGCCCTGCCGAGCACGAACCGCGTCTGCGGCATGGGCCCCTCGGCGGCGTCCACAAGCAGCAGCACGCCGTTCACCATTTTCAAAATCCGCTCCACCTCGCCGCCGAAATCGGCGTGACCGGGCGTATCGACGATGTTGATTTTCACACCGCCGTAAGTGACGGCGGTGTTTTTGGCGAGGATTGTGATCCCGCGCTCGCGCTCTAAGTCCCCGGAATCCATAACGCGCTCGCTCACCGCCCGGTTTTCGCGGAACGCGCCGGACTGCCCGAGCATCTTGTCCACGAGCGTCGTCTTGCCGTGGTCCACGTGGGCGATGATAGCGATGTTGCGAAGCTGTTTCATCGGCGGTTTCCTTTCAAGCCCGCGCCTCTTCCGCGCCCGCCGCGCCGAAAGCCAGCGCCGCCTTCACGAACGCCTTGAACAGCGGGTGCGCGCGGTTCGGGCGGCTTTTCAGCTCCGGGTGGAACTGCACGCCGACGAACCACGGGTGCCCCTCCAGCTCAATTATCTCCACAAGGCTGCCGTTGGGGGACAGCCCCGTGAAGCGCATACCGCGCTCCGACAGCGCTTCCCTGTAGTCGTTGTTGAATTCGTATCTGTGGCGGTGGCGCTCTGATATTTCCCCCTCGCCGTACGCCGCGCGGGAGATGGAACCCTCCGAGAGGACGCACGGGTATTTGCCGAGGCGCATGGTGCCGCCCTTTTTCGTGATTCCGATCTGATCCGGCATCAGGTCTATGATGGGGTGGCGCGTCAGCTCGTTCATCTCCGTGGAATTCGCCCCCTCCAGCCCCGCCTCATGCCGCGCGAATTCTATGACCGCCATCTGCATACCGAGGCATATGCCGAAGTACGGGACGCCGTTTTCCCGCGCGTATTTCGCCGCCGTTATCATACCCTCAATGCCGCGCGCGCCGAAGCCGCCGGGGACGAGGATCCCCCCCGCGCCGCCGAAAAGCTCCGCCGCGTTCCGCTCCGTCACGGACTCCGAATCCACCCAGCGCACGGAAACGACGGCGCCGTTGGCCGTCCCGGCGTGGGAAAACGCCTCCACAATGCTCAAGTACGCGTCGTGCAGCTCCGTGTACTTGCCGACGAGCGCGATCTCCGCGCGGCGCGACGCGCGTTTCCAACGGCTGACCATCTCCGCCCACTCGCGCAGATCGGGCTCCGGCAGGGCGAGGCCGAGCTTGCGGCACACGGCGCGGTCAAGCCCCTCTTTCGCCATCAGCAGCGGCGCCTCATACAGGATATCGACGGTGACGTTCTGTATGACGCAATCCGGCTCGACGTTGCAGAACAGGGCTATTTTATTGCGCGCGTCCGCCGTCATGGGCTCCCCGCAGCGGCAGACAAGAATGTCTGGCTGTATGCCGACGGACAGAAGCTCTTTCACGGAGTGCTGGGTCGGCTTCGTTTTGAGCTCGTCCGAGCCCGGTATCTGCACGATTAACGAGACGTGTATGAATACGACGCTGTCGCGCCCCAGCTCGCGCCCGACCTGTCGTATGGCCTCAAGGTACGGCTGGATCTCTATATCCCCGACGGTGCCGCCGATCTCTGTGATTATGACGTCGAACTCCCCGCTGTCGAGGCCGTATATCCTGTGCTTTATCTCGTCCGTTATGTGCGGGATTATCTGAACCGTGCGCCCGAGATAGTCCCCGGAGCGCTCGCGGTCGAGCACGTCGCGGTAAATCTGTCCGGAGCTGACGGAGCTGTCCTTCGTCAGCGACTCGTCCGCGAAACGCTCGTAGTGGCCGAGGTCGAGGTCGGTTTCGGCGCCGTCGTCCGTGACGAACACCTCCCCGTGCTGATAAGGATTCATCGTGCCGGGATCGACGTTGAAATACGGGTCGAATTTCTGGATTGTCACGCGGAGTCCGCGCTGTTTGAGCAGCCGGCCGAGCGCCGCCGCGCATATGCCCTTGCCGAGACCCGAAACGACGCCTCCTGTGACGAATACATGCTTTGCCGCCATTGAGCTTCCCCCCGCGATAGCCTTTTGTGTAATTCTGAAATGGTACGCCCGACAGGATTCGAACCTGCGGCCTTCAGAGTCGGAGTCTGACGCTCTATCCGGCTGAGCTACGGGCGCGCGTTTTTTCGGCTCGCAGTATATCACAGTCCGCGCGGCGTTGTAAAGACGAAAATTTTACGATTGCGCCGCGTCATAGAGCGCCTCTGCGGACGACCGCCGCTTGACTTTCCCGCGGGGCTGATATACAATGCTCCCCGGAAAACCGCGAAATATTGGAGGGACATTTTTTATGAAAAACATCTATCTCATAAGCGCGTGCCGCACGGCCATCGGCAGCTTCGGCGGGGCGCTCAAGGACGTTCCGGCGGCGAGGCTCGGCTCAATCTGCGCGAAGGCGGCGATTGAGCGCGCGGGGCTGAAGCCCGAAAATCTCAGCGAGGCGATCTTCGGCTGCATATTGACGGCGGGTCTGGGGCAGAACGTCGCGCGGCAGATAGCCATCGGCGCGGGGGCGCCGTACGAGGTCCCCGCGTACACCGTCGGGATGGTCTGCGGTTCCGGCATGAAGGCCGTCATAGAGGCGGCGCGGGCGATAGCCGCGGGCGACGCGGAGATCGTACTCGCGGGGGGCGCCGAAAATATGTCCGCCGCGCCCTACGCGATACCGTCGGCGCGTTACGGCGCCCGAATGGGAAATGAAAAAATCATAGATACCATGGTGAACGACGGACTTTGGGATGCGTACAACGACTATCATATGGGCATCACGGCAGAGAATATCTGCGACGAATGGGGCATAACGCGCGAGGAGCTCGATGCGTTCGCGCTGTCATCTCAGCAAAAGACTGCTGCGGCGCAGGCCTCCGGACGGTTTGACGATGAAATAGTTCCCGTCCCGGTGAAGGTAAAGCGCGAGACCGTGGATTTCAAGGCTGACGAATTCCCGCGCGCGGATACGAGCGCGGAGGGGCTCGCGAAATTGCGTCCCGCGTTCAAGCCGGACGGCGGGCGCGTCACGGCGGGCAATTCCTCCGGGATAAACGACGGCGCGGCGGCTGTAGTGCTCGCGTCCGAGGACGCGGTCAAAAAGTATGGGCTCAAGCCTTTGGCGCGGCTTGTCTCCTGGGGGCAGGGCGGCGTGGACCCGAAGATTATGGGTACGGGGCCGGTGCCGGCTTCGCGCGAGGCGCTGAAAAAAGCGGGGCTCAATATTTCGGATATAGATCTCGTCGAGGCGAACGAGGCTTTCGCGGCGCAGTCGATAGCCGTGGCGCGGGAGCTCGGCTTTGATATGGCGAAGGTGAACGTCAACGGCGGCGCGCTTTCCCTCGGGCATCCCGTCGGGGCGTCCGGCGCGCGCATCATCGTCACGCTGGTTCACGAAATGCGAAAGCGCCCGGAGGTGAAAACGGGGCTGGCGACGCTCTGCATCGGCGGCGGCATGGGCGTCGCCACGGTGTGGGAGAGGGTATAGGGAGGCGACGACGGCCGCCTGGACCCCAAGGGCTCCTTCACCCGCGCCCAAGGCGGCAACGATTGCAAAGGGCTGCTCGGCTGGTACTGGTACACCTCCGCCGACGATGCCTCGACCATTACCCTCCGCTACGGGGCGCCGCTCAAACCGAGGGTGAATTCATAGTTCTTTATTCAGTACTGAGCGAAAATCGCGCGGTATCGCTCCTTTTTATCCTCCGTCAAGTAAGCGCATCTCGAATCTTCTCTGCAATGCGCCGGATTACGGGAACACAAACGGAGTTGCCAATTTGTCGATAAGCATCGTTCATTGTTATTGTTTTAGGAAACCTGAAATCAACAGGAAATCCTTGAAAATCCAAACACTCCTGCAACGTCAATTTCCG
>JAITJC010000013.1 GCA_031279125.1 Oscillospiraceae bacterium | reverse complement strand
GTCCGGCGGGGAACTCCAGAGGTTCTGCATAGCGCGCGCCCTCGCGCCCGGAACGCGGTTCATCATAGCGGACGAGATCAGCACGATGCTCGACGTCATAACGCAGGCGCAGATATGGGGGCTTCTGCTCGGCGTCGCGCGCGAGCGCGGTCTCGGGCTTCTCGCCGTGACGCACAATCGGGCGCTCGCGGAGCGCGTGTGCGCGCGCGTCGTGGAATTTGAGGAACTGCGGGCGCGGGGAAAACCGCCCGCGAAAACCCCGATTATTTGACTTGACTCGCACTCCGGATTTTGTTATATTATCAGGCATCCACATTTGCTGATAAACGGAGGTTTCTCTATGAACGCCGCCCCCACCGGCAGCATCCGGCCCGGCTTTGCCGAGCTTGAGCCTGTCGTCGCGCGCTACCGAGACATACGCGGGAGTCTCATAACTATCCTGCAAAAGACGCAGGAAATTTACGGCTGGATTTCAGAGGACGCGATAGATTTCATCGCGTCCGGGACAGGGATCCCGCCCGCCAGGATATACGGCGTCGCCACGTTCTACACGCAGTTCAGACTGAAGCCCGCAGGCAAGTACATGCTTATGCTCTGCAAGGGTACGGCGTGCCACGTCAATTCCTCGGACGAAATCCGCGCCGTCATAAGCTCTTATCTCGGCATCGCGGACGGTGAGACAAGCCCCGACGGGCTGTTTACGCTGAACACCGTCTCCTGTCTCGGCTGCTGTTCGCTCGCCCCCGTTATGATGATCCAAAACCCAGACGGCGAGGAAACGTTCGGCAGTCTGACGCGCGAGCGCGTACAGAGCATTCTCGGCGATATAATCGAAAAAGAGCGGGGAGGCGCGGCGCAATGAAAGTTGTCGTAGGCCAGGGAAGCTGCGGCATAGCGTCCGGCGCGGCGAAGACAAGCGCGGCGTTTGAACGGCTCATCGCCGAGCGCGGCGCGGGCGTCCCCGTCGAAAAAACGGGCTGCATCGGCAACTGCTATCTCGAACCCATCGTCGATATACGTTCCGACGACGGGACGCTCATAACGCGCTACGTGAACGTACAGCCGGACATGGCCGCCGAAATCGTGGAGCGGCACATAATAGGCGGCAGCGTCGTGGAGGAATACGCGATCACGGCGCCCGACGAGGGATTTCTCGGCTCACAGGAGCGCATCGTCCTGCGGAACGCCGGCATAATCGACCCGGAGAGCATAGACGCGTACCTCGCGGCGGGGGGATACAAGGCTGCGGAAAAGGCGCTCGGCGCCATGACCCCGGAGGATGTAATAGCGGAGGTCAAGCTGTCCGGTCTGCGCGGACGCGGCGGCGCGGGCTTCCCTACGTGGTTCAAGTGGAACGCCGCGCGCGAGAACGTCTCCGACGAGAAATATATGGTCTGCAACGCCGACGAGGGCGACCCCGGCGCGTTTATGGATCGCTCCGTCCTGGAGGGCGATCCCCATTCCGTGCTCGAGGGCATGGCGATCGGGGGATTCGTCGTCGGGGCGCGCACGGGCGTCATCTATGTCCGCGCGGAATACCCCCTCGCGATTCACCGCCTGAGTTTGGCGATAGAGCAGGCGCGCGCGCGCGGATACTTGGGTGAAAATCTTTTCGGCTCCGGCTTCGGCTTCGACATTCATATCAAGGCCGGCGCGGGGGCGTTCGTCTGCGGGGAGGAAACGGCGCTGATCGCGTCCCTTGAGGGCGAGCGCGGTATGCCGCGCCTCAAGCCCCCGTTCCCGGCGCAGAAAGGCTACTGGAAACAACCTACGAACATAAACAACGTCGAAACCTTCGCGAACATCCCGTGGATCATATCGAACGGCGGCGCGGCGTTCGCCGCGATTGGCACGGAGAAGAGCTGCGGCACCAAGGTTTTCGCCCTCGCGGGGAAAATCCGAAAGGGCGGCCTCGTCGAAATCCCGATGGGCATCCCCCTGCGGGAGATCATCTACGGCGTCGGCGGCGGGATAAAGAACGGCAAGGCGTTCAAGGCGGTGCAGATGGGCGGGCCGAGCGGCGGCTGCATACCGGCGGAACTGATAGACACGCCCGTGGACTACGAATCCATAACGAAAACGGGCGCCATAGTCGGTTCCGGCGGCATGATCGTGATGGACGAGACGACGTGCATGGTCGATATGGCGCGTTATTTCCTCGACTTCACGAGAAACGAATCCTGCGGCAAGTGCAATTACTGCCGCGTCGGGACGAAGCGGATGCTCGAAATCCTCGAACGCATCACGGCGGGAGAAGGGCGAGAGGGCGACATTGAGCTGCTTGAGGAGCTTGCCGTGAAAATCAAGGACGGCAGTATGTGCGGTCTCGGGCAGACCGCGCCGAACCCCGTGCTGACGACGCTGCGCTATTTCCGGCACGAGTTCGAGGATCACATACTGCGTAAAAAATGCACGGCGCATTCCTGTAAGGCGCTCGTCGTTTACTCCGTCACCGACGATTGCAAGGCCTGCGGGCTGTGCCGGCGCAACTGTCCGGCGGACGCCATAACGGGCGCGCCGCGCGTGAAGCACGAGATCGACCGTGAGAAATGCGTCAAGTGCGGGATGTGTGAGACCGTTTGCAAATTCGGCGCGATTGCGCGCGATTAAGGGGGGCGTATCGAAATGTACAACGTAACGGTCAACGGGCGCGCGCTGACGGGACGCCCGGGTCAGACAATCCTGCAGATATGCCGCGAGAACGGCATAGAAATACCGACGCTCTGCTACGACGGGCGCGCCGAGATTTACGGCGGCTGCGGACTCTGCGCAGTCGAAATCGACGGCAGCAATAAGCTCCTGAAGGCGTGCGCCACGGAAATCTCCGACAATATGTCCGTCCGCACGGACACAGAGCGCGTACGGGAATCGCGCAAGACGAATCTGGAGCTTTTGCTGAGCAACCACGTCGGCGACTGCCGCGCGCCGTGCCATCTGAACTGTCCCGCCGGCACGGACTGCCAGGGCTACGTCGGGCTCATCGCCAACGGGGAGACCGAGGCGGCGATACGCCTCATCAAAGAGAAAATCCCCCTGCCCGCGTCAATAGGGCGTGTCTGCCCGCACCCGTGCGAGGACAAATGCCGCCGCGCGCTCGTCGAGGAACCCGTTTCGATCATGAGCCTCAAGCGTTTCGCGGCGGATGCCGACCTCGCCGCCGAGACGAGCTATCTGCCGCCGGCGGCGCCGCCCACGGGCAAGCGCGTCGCCGTAATCGGCGGCGGTCCGTTCGGGCTGTCGGTTTCGTACTTCCTGCGGCTCCGCGGCCACGACGTCACGATATACGACGCGATGCCGAGCCTCGGCGGGATGCTCCGCTACGGCATACCGGAGTACCGTCTGCCGAAAAAACTTCTCGACAAGGAAATCGCGCTCATCGAAAAGCTCGGCGTGAAATTCGCGCTGAACACGAAGGTCGGCGCCGATATCCCGCTCGACGCCATACGTTCCGGCCATGACGCCGTTTGCGTCGGCATAGGCGCGTGGGTCTCCACGGGCACGCGCGCGCCGGGCGAAAACCTTCCCGGCGTCATAGGCGGCATAGACTTCCTGCGCTCCGCCGTCCGCGGGGAAGCGCCCGCCCTCGGCGAGAACGTCGCGATAATCGGGGGCGGCAACACAGCTATGGACGCGGCGAGAACGGCCGTGCGCCTCGGCGCGAAGCGCGTGTACAACGTCTACCGCCGCACGATAAACGAGATGCCCGCCGACGAGATCGAGGTGGAAGAAGCGCAGGAGGAGGGCGTCATATTCAAAACGCTCACAAACCCGATAGAATACGCCCCGGGCGCCGGCGGCAGGGTCGAAAAGATGACATTGCAGGTCATGGAACTCGGCGAGCCCGACGCCTCCGGGCGCCGCAGTCCCGTGCCGGTGGAGGGCAAAACGGAAACGCTCGACGTCGATACCGTGATCCTCGCGACGGGACAGGCGGTGAACCCCGCCGGGCTTGAGGGGCTCGCGCTCACGCGGCGCGGGGGCATCGTGTACGACGACGTCACGTATATGACGTCCATAGAGGGCGTTTTCGCCGGAGGGGACTGCGGGAACGATAAGATATCCATAGCCATTGAATCCATAGGCGACGCGGGCAAGTGCGCCGCCTCGGTGGATTCGTATCTGCGCGGCGAGACCGTCGCCTTCAAACCGCCGTATATCCACACGCGCGACGACATCACCGAAAAAACCTTTGAGGATCGCGAAAGATTCATACGCGAGCGCGAGCGCGTACTGCCGCCCGAACAGCGCCGGGGCAATTTCGGGGAACTGCGCCCGGAGCCGTTCTCCGCCGAACAGGCGGCGCGGGAGGCCTCGCGCTGTCTCGAGTGCGGCTGCGGGGACTTCTTCGACTGCAAGCTCGTCGCCTGCGCGCGGGAATACGGCGCGCAGCCTTGGCGCTTCGACGGAGAAAAACACCGCGTGGAGTACGAGGATTTGAACGACTATATAATCCGCGACCCGAACAAGTGCGTACTCTGCGGGCTTTGCGTGCGCGTGTGTTCAGACGTCGTCGGCGCGGGCGCGCTCGGCTTCACGGAACGCGGCTTCGACGCGACCGTCTCCCCCGCCCTCGGAAGGCCCCTCGCCGAAACGAACTGCGTCTCCTGCGGGAACTGCGTCGCGCTCTGCCCGACGGGCGCGCTTCAGGAACGCACGGCGCTTCGCAAACCCGTACCGCTTCAAACGGAAAAAACCGTCACGACGTGCTCCCGCTGCAACGCGGGCTGCAAGGTCTGCCTGGAAACGCACGGCGAGATCCTCGTTCGCGCCGTGCCCGCGGACGACGGTCTGCTGTGCAAGCTCGGGCGTTTTGAATTCGACAGACTGCCCTGCCCGCTCCCGGACGCGGAGTTCGGGGAGCGGGCGGGAGCGCTCGCCGCCCGGCTGAAAGCCGGAAGCGCGGCCATCGCCGTCTCCCCGCGCCTGACTAATGAAGACGCCGCCGCCGCGAAAGCTCTCGCCGACCGTTGCGGCGCGAGGCTCGTTTTGAGCCTCCCCGGAAAGGATGACTCTATGGACTCCGAACTCGTCAGTCGTCTCGCCGAGCGCGGCGGCGTCGCGGAGATAAAGCCGTACGCGAATCTGCGCGGGCTGTCCGACCTCGGAATTACAGACAGCGCCGACAGCGTAAGCGGACTTAAAACACTCGTCATATTCGGGGACGCGCCTTCGGCGCTGCCGCCCGGCATCGATTTCATCGCGCACTGCGCCCCGTCGCCGCTCCCGGACGCCGACGCCTCAATTCCCTGCTCATCCTACGGCGACGGAACCTTCACGGGCGAAAACGGCATGGCGCTTCCGGTCCGCGCCGCGGTCAAAGGGCGCGCGCCGGGATACGCCGCCGCCATAGCCGCCATAGCGGCGGCGCTATGAATCGAAAAAAAACGCTTGACAGCCCCGTCTCCGTAACTTATAATAACGTCGAAGCATGTCGAAAGCGCTGTTTCAGGCTCGCTACATCAGCGAAAGACCCAAGTACACCCTGTCGGTATCGTCGCGCGTCACCCCCAGATACCTTCGCGTCACGGCAAAGCTCGCGTGGTTGTAGATTTCCATAATCACGGCGGGCGATACCCCGGACTTCCAGGCGTGGTACCCAAACGTCTTTCGCAGCGAGTGACACGACACCCTCTCCATTTCCAGAGCGTCGGCGGCGGCGCGGATGATCCTGTACGCCTGTACGCGCGATATGGCCCTTCCGGTTTTCCGGCTGCGGAACAGCGGGGCACCGGGCACGGCGCGGGGGGACAGCAAGGCGCACACGGCGGCAATCGCCGCCCGGTTGAGCGAAACGGTTTTCCGCTTGCCGGTCTTCTTCTCTGAAATGGTGAAGCTCCCGAGGACGCGGCGGTTCTTGAAATCGTAAACGTCGCTCCACGACAGGCGCAGAAGGTCGCTCACTCGCAGGGCTGTGTAGACGCCGAGGACGATAAGCGCGTAATTCCGGGGTTCTTTCAGGCGCAGGTAATACCCCGCCAGCTCACGGACTTTCTTCTTGCTTCTTATCGGCTGTGTTGTGGCCATTTCGAATTCCTCCTAAATAATATTGCCCATGTAACGTATTATATCAAGTGTTACATGGGTTTTGTTTTTGCTGTGCCGCGCGGCTTTTTCGGCATTGCCTCGCTCTTTATTCGCGGCGTTTCCGGCTCCTCTCTCCCGCTCGAAAACAAGTGGGCGCCTGTGGCGCATATTGCTATGTAACACTTGATATAGTATGTTACATTAGAATGGGGCGGCGTGTCAACAGCGTTCGCCGAGGAGGACAGCCATTCATGAGAAGCCGTATAAAAAGCAAAATCCGGCGCACGGCGACAGCGCTGACGATAGCCGCCGCGCTTCTCGCCTCTCTTGCCGCGACGGGCGCGCCCGGCTTCACCACCGCGGGCGGCGCCGTGGACGCCGCGTGGCCGGAACTCGCCGCGCGGTACGCGAACACGGAAAACGGCACGCGGTTGACGGACGGGAGCATACTGCTGTACTATCCCGTTCACGACCTGTATGGCGGCGGCGAGCTCCACACGCGCGGACTGCTCTCCCGCTTTGAGGAAGCCGCGGGGAACGCTGCGGCTTCCGTGTTCAACCCCCTTCACGTGTTTTACTATCTGCCGTTCGAATCGGAAGCGCACAAAAAGGATTTCCTGGAACGGTACGAGGAAGGCTGGTATCTGCTTGACCGCGTGGAAGCGAATCCGGCCGACGGGGCGGAAGCCTCCGTTGCTTACCTCGTGGCGCGCGACGCCCGCACGTTTGAATTCATATTCATAAACCGGGGCGGCGACGTTTTCAGCGTACATATCGACTCATATAATTCCGCGAAGGCTGTCACCGCCACTGTTACCGAGTACACCGAAACCGAAAGCGCGGAGACCGCCGCGGAGAACTCGGAAGCGCCGGAACCAGAAGACGAAGACGAGCCGGAACCCGAAGACGAGCCGGAGACCGAACCCGAACCCGAGCGGGGCGGCACGCCGGCGAATCCGCCCGCGCCGTCCGTCGGACCCGCACCGCCGGACGCGCAGCCTCCCGAAGAACCCGCGCCCGCCGAAACGCCGACGCCGGAGGTGTCCGAGCCCGAAGCCGAAGTCGAGCCCGAAGCCGTCGCCGAGCCGGAACCGGAACCGGAACCGTCTCCTCCGCAAAGCCCGGAGGCGGACACGTCCGGGACGCCTCCGGGCGACGGCGAAACGACCGCCATCCCGCTTATGGCGCGCCACGCGGACGACAGGCTCATAGCCGTAAGACTGGCGGATACTGCTCCCGAGGATATTGACGGCGATGACAAGGCGGGGGTAGGCGACGATGCGGAACCGCAAAACAGCGAGATTGCCGAAACGGTGTACAGCGAGCTTGACCCGGAGGACTTCACGAGCCTGCCCGGGACATTCCCGCAGGGCAATAATGGGATAGACACAGTCACCGTCGCGACGATTATCATTACGGATCAGACCGGCGATAATGCCAGCGCCGAGTTCCCGGATGACCTATCGTCCGGACAGATCTGGACTGATAAATCAATTGTCGAGGGTACATACACTAATGGTTCATTCTCCGCGAACGAAGACGCGAACAGCGGATATTTTCTGGTCACGCTTTACGCTACGGGACAGAGCTACACCGTTTCAAATACCTCGCAATATAATATAATATCGCTGAATAACTTAACTGCGGTCACAGTCGCGGCCAGTACAACTTATCCCGCCGGAAGTATAGTCAGAAGCGCGGCAAACAACACAGGGAACTACGTGGTAAGCCATTTTACCCACACGGCGCAAAACAGCTATGGGCAGTCGATCCCCAACACCGACAACGGCCATTATTGGTGGGAACTGCCCACCAACGGTGAAAACGTCGCCATACCCGATGCCTACAGCTCGACCGCGACATACAGCAGTAATCGCAGCAATAACAACAACAACTTCGTAACCTACGACGGCGCGATTTGGGTACTCACTTCAACCAACGGCCCCAGCGCTAGAACAATAAGTAACACCGCGCCAAGTACGGAGGCAAACCAGCCTTGGGCAAGGGTTCTTATCTTGACGCCCGTTCAAAGCAGCAACAACCCGCTCAAAGAGGATACAACGCTCAACGTTGTTGACAATCTCGGCGACGCATACGAATACGTGGCGGTTTACGGCGAAGGCTCGGTCACGCCTGATGCCAACGCCGGGACGGTCACATGGACTGTCGCTCGCGATGCCATCACGGATGAAAATAAAATCTCATACATTGTCAAACTGAAAGACGGCGCAGGGGAGGGCGCGCACAAAACCGGCGAAGCGCGAGCGCTGTTCACTCCGGATTATGACGCAGACTCTCCAGCCTCCGCCGCAAAGCACAACCCGTTTTACTACGTGAGTGGAACGGAGACGGGTACTCAGTCGCTGAACATTCGCACAACAAAAAGCTCCGTAACCTATGTCAGTCAAAGTGTTAATATAGTGACGAAAATTGAAATCAACCTATCCGGCTCCGGACTGTCGGCTTTCTCCGGCACCGATACTGACGGCTGGTTAACGCTTTTCACAAGTGATGCGTACTATAACACATCAGTCAATGTGGATAATCCCCACGACACTAATAATGCGCAACCATATGTATTTTCCGGCAATCTGCAGACAAGCACGGACAACAGCGCTTCTCTGCAAATAATGTGGTCGCAAACCCTCGCGCAAAACGCCGGAAACAGCTACGCTCGGCTCATACTTGTGAAATCCGGAGTCACTACGAATTTGGATTTCACAATACAGAATCTTGGTGCTGTAGGTACGGTGCCAAACACATTGCAAGCGAATACTTCCACGGTTCATACGCAATTCGATAAACGCGAGACGAGCGCGAACGAAAACATAACCTTTGTCTGGGGGAACGAGGATAGCGCCCGTCAAATCATACAGCAAAACAGCTTCTCCGGCACGGTGACGCAGCAGTTCCCGTTGCGCTTCGCGGTGTACGACGGGACGTTCGGGCAATGGATGAGCGGCGTGAGCTTGGCCATTAAAAAATCAGACGAACAACAATCCGGGTCCATCGGTTCAACGTCCGGCGACTTTGGCAGGCTGGATATGACAAAGACTCTTTCCCCCGGAACGTATACGCTGACACAGACGCTTGGTGCCGACAATGTCGGCTTCAATGAACCGAACCAGATTACATTCACCTTGGCATTGCCGGAAGACGGGCGGCCAAGCCCCCGAATTACGTCCGTGACAGGCGCGGCGTTCAAGGATTGCACCGGGCTTGTGCTGTTCATATTCAACACGCGCGTCCCCGCCGCACTCTCCGTCTCCGCGACCATTACCGACACCACATTATATAAAACAGCGCACGGAGACGCGACGTTCATATTTGAAGTCGAAAAGCTCGGCAGCGGGGACGCCGTTATCGCGACGTGGGCGGACACGGCGACCGCCGCCGATGCCGAAGGTACGATAAGCGCGAGCTCAAAGAAATTCGACGGGGAGTTCAAGCTCGAATGGGGTTACAAGTACAAGATTACCGAGCTCGGCAATATGCGGTACGAAATCGCGGAGAGCGGCGCGGCTTCGGGGAGCGGCGCCGTGATTATCGACTTGACGGCGGCGGAAAACTTCCCTGAAGCGGACGCCGAAACGGGCGCCATTGAGTACGCCGTCAACTTCCAAAACACCCGGACGAGCGACGGGTATCTCTCCGCGTCCGCCGTGAAAACGAACGCGTTCACGGTGACGGAATCGGGTGGTGGGTTATGAAACGCGCAATCTCCCGCCTGTGCAACGCCATAGGCACGGCGGCGCTGGCTGCGATAATCGTCGTCGCGGGGGGGACGCTGGCGCTGCAACTTCTGGGGCACAAACCGATGGCCATCCTCTCCGGCTCGATGGAACCGCGATACAACGTGGGGGGAGTCGTATTCATAGACACCAACGCCGCGCCGGGGGATATCGAGGAAGGCGATGTCATCACATACGCCTTGGGTGAGAACACGGCGGTGACGCACCGGGTGATAGCCATAGAGGAGGACGCCTACCTGACTAAGGGGGACGCGAACGAAACCACCGACCTCGCGCCGGTGCCGAAGGAGAAACTCATCGGCAGGGCGTGGCTCCACATACCGCTTCTCGGCTACGCGCTGATGAACCTCGGAACGCGCAAAGGCCTGGCGGCGGGCGCGATAATGATGGCGGCGCTGATAGCGCTGTTCGCGGTCTCCGCGGCGCTGGCGCCGGAACGGCGTCGGGCGGCGGTCGAAACGGAGAAAGGGGGACACGGCAATGAAGCGTGAAAAAGACGGCGGGAACAAAAAACGCAAACGGGCGCCGGTATTCAAGATAGCCTTCGCGCTCGCCGCGGCGCTGGCATCAACGGCGGTGTTCGCGCTGTTCAACGCCGCGCCCGCGGGCGCGGACAACAAGCTGACTCTCGGAAACGTCTCCGTAACGGTTGAAGAGGGCGGCAACTGGAACGCGGACGGGGCGCCGGCAATCGCGGAAGGCGTGAGCGTCGCGAAAGCGCCGAAGGTGAAAAACGACGGCGCGCTCCCCGTGTACACACGGCTTCTGGCGGCGGGCGGCACGGACAAGTTCCTGTTCTCGACGAAGGAGAACCCCGGCAGTGACACCGGTGAGTGGGTCGAGTTTGAAAGTCTGCACGGCGGCGAGGGCGCTGCTTGGGAACTCAAAGACGACGGTTTCTGGTACTATATCGAAGACGGCGGCATACTGGCGGCGGACGGCGTGACGCCCCCGCTGTTCACATACGTGAAGCTCAAGGGATCCTTCGCGGGCGGCGCGGACGAACTTGACCTCATCGTCTACGCGGAAGCGGTGCAAACGATAAGCTACGAAACGGGCGAAGCGTTCACCGGCGCGGCGGCGGCGTTTGAGGCGCTGAAGGGGGGTGATATTCAATGACGCGGAGAAAAGCGTTACTGCTGTTTACGGCGGCGGCGCTGACCGTCTCGCTCTCCGCCGGCGTCGTGCTTATGCTGTTCACGGACAAGACGGCGGCGGCGATGAACAAGCTCAGGTTCAGTTCCGGAATAAAGGCGGCGCTGGCGGAAACAGTGCTTGACGACAGTGGCGGATCCGACGTCAAAATCGTCGGAAATGACGGCTTTTACGGCATAGACTTCGGCGCCGCGGCGCCCGGTCAAACGCTGAAAAAAGCGCCGAAAGTCATAAGGCGCGACCCCAAGCCCCGGACAGCGGCGAGCGCCTACGTCGCGGTGAAAGCCACGCTCGCGCTCGGAGAAGGGTTTGATGACGACAATAAGACCGCTCTCCTCGGACTGCTTGGGGGTTTCCGATTCAAAAGCGGCGATGAGGGCGGCCTCGGGGACGGCTGGATATTCCTGCGCGATGTGACGGCGCTGACGGGGTGGTTCTTCTACGTTGAGGAATCCGGCGTTCTCAAAGAATTGCCGCCGGGAAACGGGGATGACGAAGATACAGTCTCCGAAACAAGCGCGATATTCACGGAAATCGCGATACCAGGCATTGAAGGCGAGACCATAGAGACATTCGCAAAGCTCGCGGGAACCCAAGTGACGCTCAAGCTTGAGCCGCGTCTCACGCAGGCGGAGTACAACCCGTACAACGAAACTCAGGGCGAGAGCTTAAACGACTACCTCGCGGCGTTCACGTTCGGCGAAGCCCCCGCGTAACCCCGCGCATCTGAAAAACTCAGCGCAAGGAAAAGCGCTTTTATATAACCCCACGGGCGTAGCCCCGAATATATTAATTAAAAGGAGCAAGGAAATCATGAAAAAGAAACTCGTACTCGGAATCGCGGCCTCCATCCTCGCGCTCTCCCTCGCCGTCGGCGGCACCCTGATGTTGTTCACGGACGAATCCGAAACAGCGTCGAACACAGTGACTCTCGGCAACGTGGACATCGAGCTGCAGGAATACATCGGAACCAAGGACGACGCCGATGTGTACGCGACACTCGGCCGGGCGCTGCCGAGCAGCGGTGATTACACAAAGGGCGACGACGTCGGCGAACTGACGACGGATGGTGAAGGCGAGGACGCGGTATTCTCCGGCATTGCCTTCGGCGACAACGTAGTCCCGGGCGCCTTCCTCGAAAAACGCCCCCGCGTCATAAACGCCGGCTTAAATGACGCGTATGTGAAAGCCGAAGCGACTCTGACGATAACAATCCCCGCCGAAACGCTCGCGGTGCTGAACGAGCAAGGTGGGTACAAGACCAACGGCTCGACGGATCTCACGAAAATCGCGGCAAAGCTGCAGTCGCTCGCGCTCTTCAACGACGGCACGGGTGATAGCTACTCAGGTCCCTACTGGTATGGCACCGTGCCGGAATTCACGTTTGGTGAGAGCCCGGATAGTGACGGCAATTACACGGCGACGATTGAAGGCACTTGGTACTACGCCGAGAAAGAGGACGACACTCCGACATTTGCCGCCCTCAAGCCCAGGGGCGAGACAGTGGACATCTTCAAGGGAATTAAGCTTGCCAAGGACATCGGGAACGAATTCGCGGGCTTGGGGCTGGAAATCGAGATTACCGCCTATGCCGTGCAGTCCGACAACAACGCCCCGGAGGCGCCGGGCGAGGGCGAAACCTATACGGACGTTTGGGAAAAAGTATTCACCTACGAGGCGCCTGACGAATAACCGCGCGGCCCGCAATCGCGTGAAACGCGGCGGGCGGCGACGACAGCAACAGGGGGCGTGACAAGATGAACGCAAAGAAAAGAATGTGCAAGCTGGCCGCCGCCGTGCTGTCGGCAATCATAGCCGCCGGGATGGCTCCGGCGGCTATGGCGGCCGATTCCGAAGCGGGGTTCAACGGCGAGGCGTCCGCCGTCCGGTGGAATCGGACACCCGCCGCGATATACGCGACGGGCGGCGGGGGGCAAATATACGACCTGTTCGGCGAGATAACAAAGAACCTCGTGCCGGGCGACAAGAAAGTCGTCACCGTGTCACTGCGCAACGACAGCCCGGACGAGGTGACGTTCTCTCTCCGCGCCCGCGCCTTGACAGGAGAGGATGCGCGGGCCCTCACGGGCGCGGGCGGCGGCTTCGCGGGCAAAACGGCGAGCGACGCGCTGCTCGACATGATAACGCTGGAGATAGAAAACCCGCTCACGGCTTCAACTCCGCTTTACAGCGGCGCGATGGCGGGTTCCGGCGGGGGGATATTCTCGTCCGCGGGCGCCGTTATCGGGCGCGTCAGCGCGGGCTGGAGCGGGATTATCCGGATAACTGTATCCGTGGACGCCGGACTCACGGGCGCGGATTACGCGAACGCGCTGGCGGCGATGGAATGGAGCTTCTTCGCGGAGCAGTACAACGACGACGCCGGGCAGTTTTTCCCGATTTCCCCGAATGAACCCGCGCCCGGACAGTCCCCGGGCTCCGCTCCGGCGGAACCCCTCGTGGAAATCGACGACGAAGGCCCGCCGCTCGGGGAAGTCGTAACGGGGCAGGAAGCGGAGGAACCTCCGCTTATAGACCTCCCGATATACATCGAGGATGAGGATGTGCCGCTGGCGGACTTTGAGGTGATAGCCCCGAAAACCGGAGACGATTCCAATGTCTTCGCGTGGGCGGCGCTGTGCGCGGCCTCGGGCGCGGTACTCGCGGTGTGGCTGGCGCTGGAAATCGTCCGCCGCCGCCGGGAGAGAGCGGAATCGCGGAACGCTGCGGGAGGGTAATTCCGCCCCCGCGGGGCGATCCGCAATCGGAAATACGCGTATGCCCACGCGGGGGCGAACTGTGTTCGCCCCCGCAGACTCACAATTCGCGCTTTACAAGCTCCGCCCGGCGTGATATAATTGACCCGGTTCAAAGAGCGCGCGGGTGTAGTTCAGTGGCAGAACACCAGCCTTCCAAGCTGGTCATGTGGGTTCGATTCCCATCACCCGCTCCAACCTGTATAAACCCCTGCTTTGCGGCATAGCGAACGCGCGGAAGCCAGAGCTGTCAATTATACAACCGCATGGCGGCGTCCGTGCCGTCCGATATGGCGCGGATCACGGCTTCGGCGGCGAGCGCCGCCGCGCGTTCCATTTCCTCGCGCTCGCTTCCCGAAAACGCCCCGAGGACATAGTCCGCCAGATCCATCTCCGCGTTCTCGGGCGCGCCGACGCCGATTTTAAGGCGCGGGAAACCCTCTCCCCCGCACTTTTCTATTATATCGCGCAGCCCGTTGTGCCCCCCGGCGGAGCCGCCTCGCCGAAGGCGCAGCTTCCCCCTCGGAAGCGAAACGTCGTCGGAGACCGCAAGCAGACGCTCCGGCGGGATTTTATAGAATTTCATCGCCTCTCGGACGGCGTCCCCGGAGAGATTCATAAAGGTCTGCGGCTTCATCAGCAGCGTCCTTTGTCCCCCGATGTCAGCCGACGCCGTCAGAGCTTTGAACTTCAGCCGGTCAACCTTGATCCCAAGCTTCTCCGCCAGCGCGTCGCAGACCATAAACCCCGCGTTGTGGCGCGTGCCCGCGTAACGGAAGCCCGGATTGCCGAGAAACGCGGCGATCCGCGAAACCCCCGCTTCCCTTCCGAAAAACGGTATTTTCAGCGACATCGCCTCTCACCGGAACAGTGTCGAGATCGATACCTCGTCATGGACGCGCAAGATAGCCTCCGCGAAAAGCTCCGCAGAGCTTATGTACTGGATTTTATCGCATTTCGGCGCGTTTTTCGGGTATGGGATCGTATCCACGAGGCGCAGGATTTTTATGGGGCTCTCCTCGATGCGCTCTATCGCGGGGGCGGAGAGTACGCCGTGGGACGCGCAGGCGTAAATCTCTTTCGCGCCGCCCGTATCCCGCAGGGCTTTCGCCGCGCCGCAGAGCGTTCCCGCCGTATCCACCATATCGTCGAATATGATGACGTTTTTGTCCCTCACGTCGCCTATGATGTTCATAACCTCAGACTTGTTCGCCTCAGAGCGCAGCTTGTCCACAATCGCCAGGCCGTAGCCGAGACGCTGTGCGAACGCGCGCGCGCGCGCCACGGAGCCGACGTCCGGGGAGATGACGACGTAATCCGGATTCTCCCTGCCGAACACGTTGATATAGTGCGCGGCGAGCATACGCCCGGCGAACATATTGTCTAAGGGTATATCGAAGAAGCCCTGTATCTGCCCGGAGTGAAGATCCATCGTGAGCACGCGGTCCGCGCCCGCCGTTGTTATCATATTCGCCACGAGTTTCGCGGAGATAGGCGCGCGCGCCTTGTCCTTGCGGTCCTGCCGCGCATAGCCGAAATACGGGATCACGGCCGTTATGCGCCCCGCGGAGGCGCGGCGGCACGCGTCAATCATGACGAGCAGTTCCATAAGATTGTCGTTGACGTGGTTGCACGTGGACTGGATGAGGAACACATCCGCGCCGCGCATGGTCTCGTTTATCGACAGCGACACCTCGCCGTCCGCGAACGAGGACACACGGGCGTCGCCGAGGCGGATGCCGAGCAGCTTCGCTATCCCCTCCGCGAGCGCTTTGTTGGAATTGCCGGTAAAGACCTTGATTTCACTGCTGTAAGCCAATGCGATCACCCCCGTTTTTTTCGCCCCGCGCGGATCTTCCGCGCGGGGCGTACCTTATCAATTTACTGCGCCTCCGGAGGCGTTATGAGCACGACGAGCATCTTGCAGGAGTCCGCGCCGTTGTTCACGACGGATTTCTTCGTGCCGGGTCCGCAGTGATAGGAATCCCCGGCGCAAAGCGTGGTTTTCACCTCGTCGGGCGTACCGACCTCGCTTTCCAGATACATCTCCCCTTCCATGATGTAATAAATCGTCTCTTTCGCGTTGGAACCGTAGTTACAGCCGCCACCGGGGAGGAAGTGCGACAGCCCCATCGTGATCCCGCCTCGGTTTACATCCTTCGGGTCGTGCAGGCGCGTTGTGCGCACGTCGAAATGCCCGGGCGCCTCATAGTTGTACGATTCGTTCCGCCGCGTGATTTTCCAGCTCATTTTTTGATCCGCTCCTAAAAAATAATTTTGAATTTCGGCCGCGCGCCGGCGGCCCGCTTGCGCGTTTCCTCCGTCTGGGACATTGTAGCACTGTTTTACGCGAATTTCAAGCGGTTTGCGCTCTTTTCCGTTGACAAGCGCCTTTCTGGTGTATACAATATCATAAACTGCGATTATACGAATATTCGCTGTTCCTGTAATGGCACAGACGGCGTCTGACCGCGCTTTTTGAAGGTTTGGAGGTACGGATGAAAAAATACGGACTTAACGAACTGCGGGAAATTTTCCTGCGCTTTTACGAGTCGAAAGGGCATCTGCGTCTGCCGAGTTTTTCGCTCGTGCCGCAGGGGGACAAGTCCCTGCTTCTCATAAACTCCGGCATGGCGCCGATGAAGCCGTGGTT
>JAITJC010000065.1 GCA_031279125.1 Oscillospiraceae bacterium | reverse complement strand
CGGCATCTGCGGGGAGCACGGCGGCGACCCGAGCTCCGTGGAGTTCTGCCACGCGGCGGGGCTCGATTACGTGTCCTGCTCTCCGTTCCGCGTACCGACAGCGCGCCTCGCCGCCGCGCGCGCGGCGATCAAGAGCCGCGCGGGGGGGAAGCCGTAAATTTTCGCCTGCTATGCCTTATTATGGGTTTGTCGATTGCGTTTTTGCTCGAATTATGGTATATATAATCGTTCAATAAAATGACGCGCCGCGCGACGCGTCGAAAGGAATGATTGTATAATGAAAAATGAGGAAACCGGCGCCGTCGATACAGAGCTCAGAGAGTACCTGCTCAGTATTTACAGGGAATTCAACATTGAACGCGCCACGAAGGGCAAGCCGCTCCGCAAGCTGTGGGATACGCTCGCCGCGCGGAGTCTCACCGCCCTGCGGAAACTCGCGAAAGCGCACAAAATCCGCGGCTACACCAAAATGGACAAGACGGAGCTTGCCGCGGCTCTGGCGGAGCGGCTCTCCAACCCCGGCGCGCTCGGGGAGATTTTTCTCTCGATGCACGACACGGAGTGGAGATTTTTCAAAAAGGTCGCGGTGACCGGGCAATTGCAGGACGACGAAGCCTTTGCGGGCGAATACCGCGAGGCGCAGGATCTCGGGATAATATATCTGTATCTGCACGACGGCCGCCTGTATTTCGTCGTGCCGGATGAAATACGCGCTGTGTACGTGAAGCTCAAGAAAACGAAGCTCCCCGCCGAAAGGGATTTCTGCTGGATGGTAAACGTGTACGCCGCCGCCGCCGCGAACCTCTACGGCGTTATCAGTCTCAACGATTTCGCCGCGCTGTTCAACAGCCAAAACAAGCGCCGGGTGGGCGCGGACGATATATTCGTCATTTTGCTGAGATACGCCCATCTTGACGCGGGCTATGACGTATGGCGCGATTACATCATCAGCGAGGACTTCGCGGCGGAGGATTTTGAGACCGTCGAACGCTTCGCGAAAGGGCAGGCGTCCAAGCCGCGATATATCCCCCAAAAAGCGGAGTTCATAGAGTGCGCCGACATTCTCTATTACGAGCTTGTGCCGCAGACAGCCGCGCTGCGGATGTATATAGAGGACAGCCTGGGCGCCGACAGCGATACGGCGCACAACATCGCGGACGGGCTTTTCGTCGCGTTCCGGTCGGAGGCGACGGAGCCGGACGCCGTCGCGATGTTCGAGGCGCACGGGGTGAAGCCGGATATGGCGCAGCTCCGGGACGCGCTCGCCCTTGTGACGGATATGGGGGATAACACGCGCCGGTGGGCGCTCAACGGGTATACTCCCAAGGAGCTGCGGCGCCGGGAGCAGAGCCGAAGCCGGCCCGCCGCCGAGACGCCGCGCCGCGTCGGGCGCAACGACCCGTGCCCGTGCGGCAGCGGGAAGAAGTACAAAAAGTGCTGTTACCTGAAAGAGCAATGAGGGACGCGCGCCGTCAGGCGCCCGTCAGCTTCCTCAGGCAATCCGTCAGCAGGTTCACGGCTATTACGATAATCGCCACGGCGAGTATGGCCGTGGACGCGGCGGCGTAGTTGTACTGCTTGATGTAGCCCATCATCAAAAGCCCTATGCCGCCCGCGCCGACCATGCCGATTATCGCGGACGCGCGTATGTTCAGCTCCACGCAGTACAGGAACCACGATATGAAACCCGGAATGGCCGCGGGCAGTATGGCCTGAGAGATCACGGGCAGGATCCCCGCGCCCGTGGCTTTCAGCGCTTCAAGATTCCGCTCCGCTATCTCATCGAGTGTTTCTATGTAACAGCGCGTCAGGAAACCCACGGTTCCGATTATGAGCGCGAGCACGCCGACCTCCGTCCCTATGCCGTACGCCGCCACGAGGATGAACACCCACACGAGGGCGGGGATGTTCCTGAGTATCGACGCGAATGCCCGCACGGCGGAATTCACCATCCTGCTGCGGCATATGCCGGGCGTCCCGAAAAACGCCAGCAGGACGGACAGCGCGGCGGATATCCCGGCGGACGCCAGCGCCATATACATCGTCTGCAGCGCGGCGTCCGCCAGCGCCCGCCACTTGCCCATATACGGCGGGACGAA
Organism: Oscillospiraceae bacterium; assembly: GCA_031279125.1. GTDB lineage: Bacteria > Bacillota > Clostridia > Oscillospirales > Oscillospiraceae > JAIRRO01. Next base: position 6,753 of record JAITJC010000065.1, on the reverse strand, counting down.
GTCCGCGGCGATGAACTTCCAGAACTCCTCCTGCGCCAGGATCGCATGGAGGGGGTTGAATTTCGTGAACCACGTGGAGGCCGCGAACAGCGCGGCGAGCGCGGCGATGAAAATGAGCGCCGCCCGCCGGCTCTCGCGGGAGGCCAGCGCGAGCTTTTTCCGCGCGTCAGGCGACAACGGCTCCGCCCCCTATCATAAGCTGGCTGAGCGGCTTGCCGTATATCCGCTCTATGGTTTCCCCGTCGAGCTCCGACGCGGGGCCGTCGTAAATGATTTCGCCGCCGCGCATACCGACGATGCGCTCCGCGAATTTGAGCGCCACGTCCACCTGATGCAGGTTGACAAGGCACGCGATGCCGCGCTCCCGGCAGATATCGCGTATCAGTTCCATTACCACCAGCGCGCTCGCGGGGTCGAGGGAGGCTATCGGCTCATCGCACAGCAGCAGGGCGGGGCGCTGCATTATGGCGCGCATGATGCCAACGCGCTGCATCTGCCCGCCGGAGAGCTCCCCCGCCCGCCGGTACAGGAATTCGCCCAGCCCCGTTTTCTCCAGAAGCTCTATGGCGCGGCGCTTTTCCTCCTCCGGATAGCGCCCGAACACGCCCGCCGCGGTACTCATATACCCCAGCCTGCCGTGCATGACGTTTTGAAGCACCGTCAGCCGCGCGACGAGGTTGTGGTGCTGGAACACCATCCCCACGCGGCGGCGGAGCTCGCGCACCGCCCCGGCGCCCGCCCCCGTTATCTCGCGCCCCTCTATGAGCACGCGGCCGCCGTCCGGCTCCGTCAGCCTGTTTATGCACCGCATAAGTGTGCTTTTGCCCGCGCCGGACGAGCCTATGACGCCGACCATCTCGCCCGCGTCCATCGCGAACCCGACATCGCGCACGGCGGGCTCAGAAGCGCCCCGGTAGGTTTTCGTCAGCCCGCTTATATTCAATATTTCCACGACCTTGAACCCCTTAAAACATGCCCGCCGTCACTGCGGGGGCATTACTTTCTCCATGAGCTCACGGACATAGTCATAGTCGCTGTCGTCCGCCTCGATGAAACGCGGCTTTTCGTTCGGCGAGAGGCCGTATATGGCGGAGAAGTATTCGTCGTTCTGATAACCCAAGAAAAATTCCTTGATCTTGTCTTTCAAATCCTGCGGGAGGTCGCCGCGTATGGCGAGCGGGGAGGTCGGGATCTTCGCGGATTCGTGTATCACGGCGTACTGATCCTCGCTGACCTCGCCGTTGAGGAGCATGGCGCGCAGAGTGTCCGACGCGACCGCCGCCGCGTCGACATCGCCGTTAATGACGGCGTAAACACTGTTCTGGTGCTTGCCGGAGAAGGTCACCGAAGAGAAGAACGCGCCGTTTGTGTGGAAATCCTCATTCGTCTTGCCGGGGAAGGCGTTCATGAATTCCAGCGTCGGGACGTAGTTGCCGGACGTGGACGCCGGATCGACATAGGCGAAGGATTTGCCCTCCAGGTCCGCGAGCGTTTTGACGGGGCTGTCCGGCAGCGTTATTATCAAGGACGTGTACCCGGTGAGGCTTTTGTTCCCCTCCGGCGCGACGAGGACGAGCGCCTCCGCGTTGGATCGGTCGTGCGCCTGCACGTAAGAGACGGGCCCGTAACTTGCGAGGTCGGCCTTTTTCGTGCGCATCGCCTCGACGACGGCGTTGTAATCCGCCGCGTTTATCTCCGTGACCTCAATTCCCAGATAGTCGCCGAGATCCTCATGGAGGAACCCCCGGCTCTCGTTGTACTCCTCGCTGCCCTCGTTCGGCAGGTAACACATTACGATTTCAGAGACAGTGTCGAGATACGACGGGGCGGAGGGGGACGCGGGGGCGGCGGGCGAGACGGGCGTTTGGACGGGCGCGGGCGCGGACGCTCCGCAGGCCGCGGCGGACAGCAGCGCCGCCGACGCGAGGGCGGACAGGAATACGGTTTTTAAGATACGCATTGCTTTTTGCTCCTCAAATAAAAAATTTTTTGTTCCCGGAGGACGTTTCAGAGTATAAAGACCGCATGTAAAATCCGCATTCGCGCGGACGTAAAATTTGAGACAAATTCAGGCCGCGTCCGCCCGTTTTGAGTTCCGGGCGCAAAAAAATGAGCCCGCCGGTGAGCGGGCTCCCTAAAAAGAGAGGGAAGGAAAATGATCGCGGCGGGAAACGATTCGCGCCGATCGGAGCGAGTTGCTTCCCGCCTCCGATGAAGCTATGATAGCAGATGAATATATACATAGTGTTACGAGTTTCTGAATGTTTTGTGAATATTTTTGCCCGCGCCGCGGTCAATACTCCGGCTCGCGCACGGCACCGCATACAGCCGTCTGAGAAAAAAATATATGACATTGTATTGCGCGGGCGCTTTCTTTGTGATACAATCGGTTAACTTGAAAGTTCGCGGGGCGAAAAGGGGGGGTTGCCATGACAGTCGAAAAAGCGATCGCGGAGCGGCGGAGCGTGCGAAAATACGAATAAACGACCTCGCGGTATTGAACCGTTTTGCGTAATAAAAAAATTATTTCAGGAGGAAAAGCCAATGTCAATCAGGGTCGTCGCGGAAAATTACGTCAGGGAGGACGCGGTCGGGGATTATCTCGCCATAGCGCGGGAGCTCGTCGAAAAAACGAACGAGCTTGACCGGGGGTGCGTCAGCTATCAGCTCGCGCGGGATTTATCGGACCCGCTGCGCTTCGCCGTCATAGAGGAGTGGGAGGATCAGGCCTCGCTCGACGCGCATATGAAATCAGAGCATTTTACGCGCCTCATACCGGAGCTCGGCAAGTTCGGAAGCGGCAAGCCGGGCGGCATTTTGGTATTCGAGCGCGTTTATTGAAAGGAAGGTAAAAACAATATGAAAATACAAGAATCCGCGGAAAACTATCTCGAAGCCATTCTCGTCCTCGGCCTGTCCGGGGATCCCGTGCGCTCCATTGATGTCGCGAACGAATTGAGCTTTTCCAAGCCCAGCGTCTCCATCGCGATGAAAAACCTGCGTCAGGGCGGGTACGTTGAAATGGACAAGTACCGCCATCTCATACTGACGCCGAGCGGGCGCGAGATCGCAGAGCGCATGTATGAGCGGCACGTCTTCCTGACGGACTGGCTCACCTCGCTCGGCGTGCCGACGGCTTTGGCGGCGCGCGACGCCTGCAAAATGGAGCACATACTGAGCGTCGAGAGCTTTGAGGCTATAAAGCGGTACTCAAAAAGGCACTCTCCCCGCTAAGGACGGCGGAACAGCTCCGATACGCGCGCGTTGGCGGGCGACGGATCGATACCGAGCCGCGCGAGGTACCGTATTTCGTCGTCCGTCCCCGTTCCGTGCGCGACGCCGCGCGCCCCGCAGTCGCTGCCGGAGGCTATGAGTACGCCCCGGCCCCGCGCGTAGGCGAGCGTTTCTTGGTGACCCGATAAAATCTCGCGGAGGACGCTTGCGGAAAAGTTTCCGGACGCGCCGGGCTTCAGGAGGTTCGCAACGGGCGCTATCGTCGGGACCCAGACGGCACCCGTCCCGGCGAGCATGTCCGCGCCCTCGCGGTCTGTCAGAAAACCGTGCTCAAGGCTCGTTACGCCGGCTTCAAGCGCGTTTTTGACATTCTCCGCGCCGTTGCAGTGCGCCATTACGCAAAGCCCCTCGCCCCGCGCAGCCTTTGTGAGCTCGCGGATTTCGTCCTTGCCTATTGCCTCGCCCATGACGAGCCCGCCGGACGCGAAATCGAGCATACCGGAGACGGCGATTTTGATGAAGTCCGCTTTTTCCCGCTTCGCCTCGAAAATCAGCTCCCGCGCCTCGCGTATATCGCGGTAAGCTCTGCCATAGAGCTCGCCGTAATAGCCCGCGCGGTGTATGATAAAGCCCGGCGTGCGGTAATCCACGCCGTATTCCGGCGCGAGTGTTTTGGCAAAGAGGGACACGCCGAATTTATCCCCGCCGTCGCGGAAGAAGCCGACGCCGTGTTCCTTTAGCGCGCAAAGCGCCGCGCGGACGGCGGTTTCGTCGGGCGCCCGGCTGTGGCGCGCGGCGGCTTCGGCGTAGCTGACGCCGTCCGCCATTATATGCCCGTGGCATTCGTATTTCACTATATGAAGCCCTCGGCGGAGAGCCAGGCGGCGGCGGGCGCGGACTCGATGGATTCTATGGCATACGTGACGTCCCCCGGAAGTTCCGCCGCAAGGCGCCGGAGGGCGCTTTTCATATCTATCAGCCCGTCGCCCGGCGGGTTGTGGTCGTCCCATTGCCTGTAATTGTTGTGGATGTGGACATGCCCGATATACGGCAGGGATGCGCCGATCCACTCGTCCATCGGCGCATCCGATACTATGGTGTTCGCGTGGCCGATGTCGAAGCAGAGGCGGAAGCGCGGATCGTCGATCTCGCGGACTATCCCGGCGAGCAATTCCGGGGAATCTTCCATCACGTTTTCGAGCAGCAGCGTGAGGCCCTCCGGGAGCTCGCTCAATTGCTCGCGCCAGAACTCGACGCTGCGCTCGTGGAAATAGCCCTTGAAATATATTAGCGGGACATAGCCGGAGTGCACGACTATCCTCCGCGCGCCGTAAGTCAGCGCGAGCTTGAAGGCTTGCCTGTACCGCCTTTTCGCGACGTCCAAAACGAGGGGGTCGATGGCGGCGGGGCAAAGCTCGTTAAACGGCGCGTGGAACATAACGCTTTTTATGCCGTCGATTTCCGCGCGTACGCGCGCGTCCCACGCGGGGAAGTCCTTATCCATATTCATCGCCGTGCAGAACTCCGCGATTTCAAGGCCGAGACCGTACCTCAGCGCCGTTTCGCGCGCGTCCTCCGCGACGGTTGATATGTGCAGGTTTTTTATCATTTCCATAGGCGCGCCCTCGTTTCGGGTTAAATGTGCGTAAGCGCATTGTACCATTGCCGCGGCGGCGCGTCAAGGAGGGGGGGATGTCACGCCGGCTTCGCGGGCGTGTTTTTCTTCGGGAACGCCAGGCTGAATATAATAGTCGCGGCGAAGGCGACGACGACGGCGGCGTAAGTCTCTGTAATCGCAAAGCTGCCGACTGACAGCGGATAACGGCCTTTCTCGACCACCTTGCCCGCCGCGTCGGTGACCGTAGTCGCAATTTGGAACACTTTCCAGAATATCGCAACGAGCGCTGTCAGGCACATGCTTATACAGGCGCCCGGCTGGCTCGCCTTTTTCCAATAGATGCCGAGCAAGATAACTATAAACAGCGCGCCGCGCAAACTGTATGCCGCGTAAACTATGTCGAGCACCGCCTGCAAGTCAACGAGCGCGATTGCCGCAACCGCGCATATAACTCCGGAAACTGCGGTTGTAATGCGTGACATCTTCAGAACCTCCGCGTCCGTGGCCTTCGGTTTCAGGACGCGCTGATACAGATCCTTTGTGATCATCGTACCGGAGGCGAGTATAATCGGGGACACGGTAGAAAGTATAGCCGCGAGAATCGACGCCAGGATTATCCCGCCGACGATACCGCTTACAGCCGGATTGTCCGACAGATTCTGCATAAGCGCGGGCAAGGCTTCTTTGCCGTTTGTAACGTTCACCTCGCCGACAATCAACTGACCGTTCTCGCTCATCACGCGGGCCGCCATGCCGAGCAGCGCTGTAAGTATGCCGAAGGGAGCGACGACGAACGCCGTTACAACGCAGGCTTTCTTTGCGGTCGGCACGTCTTTTGCGGCAAGCACGGGCTGAATACCCGCTTGAGCCGTACACGCGCCGAGAAGCGATGCGATTATCCAGCTGCTGATTGTGGGGATCTGCGGTTTTGGGAACATGCTCCAAAAGCTGACCGGGGCTGTGCTTGCCGCGACTTTGCTTGTTCCTTCGACAATACTTTGCTCAACGGCGCGGATCCCGCCGAGCAGCCCGCCGCCCTCTATGGGGAGCTGCCTGAGCCGGATAATCACAAATATGAGTCCGATTATCGCACCGCCGTACATGGCGAACAGATGAATCTTGTTCGTGTTCTCAACGGCCTTCATACCGCCCGCGAGTGTGTACACGATAAAAATTACCGCGAATCCGAGCACACACCACTTGTACATCGCCGCGTTGTTGTCAAACACGAGTGTCTGCCCGAGCTTCCCGGCGGCCACCATCTGTGACAGCCCAACCGCGAGCATAACGATTGTGAGCCAGATACTGGAGACCGTGCGCGCCTTGACGCCGAAAAATTTCTCTATTATGCCCGGTACCGTCACACTTCCCAGCGAACGGTACAGCTTGGCAAAACCGATTGCGAGCAGCATTGTCCCCAATCCGTTGGAGATCGTGTACCACGCGCCATAGAGTCCGGATGTGAATCCGTATTCGCTGACACCCGTAGTCGCGGTGCCGCCCAGCCACTCGCCGGACGCCGACGCTACAATCGCGAACAATCCCATAGCGGCACCGTGAAATGAATCGGAACTTTTCGCCTTTTTTCCCGCCAGAACCCCTACTACTACCGTGAGCACGAAATATAAAACTATGATTATGATCTGAATGAGTTTGGTATCCGTAAAAACGCCTCCCTTTCTCTGTTTCGCAAACTATACCATACTGCCTATTTTATCCGGTATAATCAGCTCCGCGCCGGTTTTGGAAACCACGTCCTCAACCGACACGCCGGGGGCGAGCTCCTCCAGCACGAGGCCTTTTTCCGTCCTGTGCAGGACGCACAGCTCAGAGATGATGTAGTCCACCTCGCCCGCCGCCGTGAGCGGGAGCGCGCATTTTTTCAGTATCTTCGGGTTGCC
>JAITJC010000027.1 GCA_031279125.1 Oscillospiraceae bacterium | reverse complement strand
ATGTGTCAAGGGGGGGGGAGCAGCCCCCCCTTGGCCACCCGTTCCCACGCCTTCTTTCGTACCCCTCTTCTTCGCTTATCTTTTCTTTTTTTTGAGACAATATCAAAAACGCTTGACAGAAATATTTTTTCGGCTCCGAACCGAACGCCCGCCGCCGCGATTGACATTCCCCCAACCATATAGTACAATCCGGTCGTATAATCCATCCCAATCCGAGGCATAAGAAAAAAGGAGGAATACCCGATGCACGATCACCCGTCCCACAACGCACCGCACGGTGCCGCGCAAACGCGGCAGGAGGCGGAGGCGCTCCTGCAATTCACGCTCCGTCACAACCGTTCCCACGAGGAGGAGCTGCACGACCTCGGCCACGCGCTCGAAGCGCTCGGTCTTGACGCCGCCGCCGGGGAGGTGTGGCTCAGCCTCGACGATTCCCGATGCGCCACGGAGCATATCGAGCGCGCGATAGCCGCGCTCGGCGCTCAATAAACCGCGCGATAGCGCCGCCGCAAGAAAACCGCGAAAGGAAGATCCGCTATGTGCTTATCCACAGCCTATTCAAGCGTCAAATCCCCGGAGACCATCATGGCGAGGAACGTCACGAAAATCACGTTTGACGGGGACGAAATCATTCTCACCGACCTTATGGACGAGGAACTCCGCGTCACGGGGCGGCTGGCGCTCGTCGATCTTGTGAACGGCACCGTCATCATCGGCGCGGAGGACTGACCATGCCGGTAACCCCTCTTGTAATCGCCGTCGCCGGCAAAGGAGGCACCGGCAAGACCACGGTCTGCGGGATGCTCATACGTTATCTCGCGGAAAAGGGCAAACGCGTCCTCGCCGTGGATGCGGACCCGAATTCCAACCTCAATGAGGTCCTCGGCGTCAGTCTGCCCGTGTCCCTCGGCGACATACGCGAGACGATGGCGCAGCGCGAGCTGAACGGCGACCCGATCCCCGGCGGAATGACGAAGCAGGAATACGCCGAGTTCATGATGGGCGACGCGCTGACGGAGGAGGACGGCTTTGACCTCCTTGTCATGGGGCGCACCCAGGGGGAGGGGTGCTACTGCTATGTGAACGGTGTGTTGAAAACGCAGATTACGCGCTATTCCGGCGTATACGATGTCGTCGTCGTGGACAACGAGGCGGGTTTGGAGCACATCTCGCGCGGGACACTGCCGCGCGTCGATATTCTCCTGATGGTTTCAGACTCCTCGCGGCGCGGGATCCAGGCGGCGGGGCGCGTTGCGAGGATGGTCGAGGATCTCAAGCTGAACCCGAAAACGCAAGGACTTATCGTCAACCGCGCGCCCGAAGGCGCGCTCGACAGCGGCATTTCAGAAGAAATCGGGTTGCAGAAGCTCACCCTGCTCGGCGTGCTGCCGCAGGATGAGAACGTGTACAAATTCGACACGGCGGGACACCCGTCGGCGGACGTGCCGGAGGGCTCGCCCATAAAGCTCGCGCTGCGGGACATCGCCGCGGGACTCGGCTTGTAAAGCCGCGCCCCGCCCGGGGAGACTCGCGAACATCCGCCGCGCTATGTAAATTCACTTTCATGAAGGAGGAACATACAATGGGAGCGCTCACAGACCTTATCTACAAAGGCGCCGCGGCCGTCGCGTCCTTGACGGAGACCGCCGTCAAGGACGCCGCGGAAAAGCATGGCGCGGAGACAAAAATCGCGTTTCCCGGCACCGCGTATTTTCTCCCGACCATCTACGCCGCCACGGGCGTGAAGGTCAGGACGCTCGGGGATCTCGACGCCTGCGTCGGCGTCCTTAAAAGCCTTATCACGTATAAGGACGAGCTGGGGGATGCCCTCAACGCCGGGCTCGCCGTCGCGGTGGGTGCCGAGATTTTGCAGTCCCTGCGGTATATAGGGGGCGCCGCCCCGGAGGACGACGGCGGGATCGGCTTCGTACCCGACCCGGTCATCCGCTCCCTCGGCGTGCCGCTCGTGACGGGCGATATACCCGGCGTCGCCGTCGTGCTCGGCGAGGCGGCGGATCCGAAGACCGTCGCGGGTGTCGTGAAGGACTATCAGACCAAGGGTTTGCTCACGTTCCTCGTCGGGGGCGTCATAGACCAGTGCTCCGCCGAGGGCGTGAGGATGGGTCTGGATTACCGCGTCGTGCCGCTCGGGCGCAGCATCACCGCCGTGACGCACGTTGTCACCGTGGCGATACGCGCGGCGCTGATATTCGGTGCCGTCCGGTCGGGCGACCTCGCCGGTCTGCTCGCGTATACAAAGGAGCGCGTACCCGCGTTCGTGAACGCTTTCGGCGCGCTTGACGAGGTTACGGTCGCCGCCGGGGCGGGGGCCATCGCCCTCGGATTCCCCGTTATCGTGGATTCCGACCTCGGCGACATCCAAGTTCCCGGGGCGCTCGTCTCCGTGACGGATCACGCGGAAACCGCCGCCGAATCCCTGCGGCTTCGCAATATCAAGGTCAAGGCCAAGAGCGTAGACATCTGTATGGGCTTCGCCTCCGCTTTCGAGGGGGAAATCATCAAGAAGGCGGATACGCAAGCGGAATTTTACAGCGGCGCCAATCCGACCGTCGAGCTCGTGCTGAAGCGCGGGCCGGACGAAATCGAGGACGGCAAAATCACGGTCGTCGGCCCGGATATAGACGGAGAGCCGCTCGTGGAGCTCCCGCTCGCGACGTATGTCGAGGTCGCCGGGGCGAGGATGCAGACGGACTTCGAACCCGTGATCGAGCGCAAGCTGCACCACTGGTTCAACTACATCGAGGGCGTGATGCACACGGGTCAGCGCAATCTTTTCCGCCTGCGCGTATCGCGCGGCGCGTATGACGCGGGCTTCCGCCTGCGCGACCTCGGGAAGGTCGTCTATCACGAGATCATGGACGAATTCGCCGCCGTTGCGGACAAGTGTCAGGTGACGCTCGTGACGGACGAGGCGCGTGTGCGCGAAATACTCGAAAACGAGGCGATGCCGCGATACCGCGCGCGCGACGAGCGCCTTGACGCCATGACGGACGAGAGCGTGGACACGTTCTATACCTGCACCCTCTGCCAAAGCTTCGCGCCCGGCCATTGCTGCGTTGTCACGCCGGAGCGCCTCGGGCTGTGCGGCGCCGTTTCGTGGCTGGACGCCAAGGCGACGAAAGAACTTACGCCCACCGGGCCGAACCAGCCGATACAAAAATCCGGAGTGATCGACGAGCGCCTCGGCGCGTACGAGTCCGTTAACGCTTCTGTCGCGGAGGCCACGCGCGGTGCCGTCGAAAAAGTGACGCTCTATTCCATCCTCGAGAACCCGATGACCTCCTGCGGCTGCTTCGAGTGCGTCTGCGGCATAATCCCGGAGGCGAAGGGATTTTTCGTCGTGAACCGAGAGTACGCGGGCTCGACGCCGAGCGGTATGAGCTTCGGGGAGCTCGCGAGTATGACGGGCGGCGGCGTGCAGACGCCGGGCTTCATGGGACACGGACGGCACTTCATCGCCTCCAAAAAATTCGCGTACGCGGAGGGCGGCGCGCCGCGCATCGTGTGGATGCCGAAGGAACTGAAAGACGACGTGCGCGCCCGGCTCGACAGCACCGTGAAAGCGCTTTACGGGATCGAGGGCTTCACGGATAAAATCTGCGACGAGACTATAGCGACGGAGCTCGACAGCGTACTCGCGTACCTGCAATCGGCGGGGCACCCCGCGCTCGACCTGCCGGATGTAATGTAGGCATTTAAGATGGCGGCGTTTTCCTCACACCGTATCAATCCCGCTGGTTTGCATTTATTTCGCGTGGGACAGACCGCAATGGAAAGTAAGGAGCTTAATTTTCAATGACCGGCTATGAAATCACGTTTCGCCCGGAGGGCGGCGAGGATGTCGTTATCTTTGCCGCCCACGGAGAGAACCTTCTCGACGCCGCCCGCAAGGCCAACGTCGCCATCGACGCGCCGTGTTCCGGCAACGGTTCGTGCGGCAAATGCCGCGTCCGGCTCATCGAGGGCGAGGTCTATTCCGCCATAACGCGCCATATAAACGACTACGATTACTACAACGGCTGGCGGCTGGCGTGCGTCTCCAAGGTCACCGGCCGCGCGAGGTTCCTTGTCCCGGACATCGCCTCCGCGTACAAGAGCCGTCTGCGCGTGACGGATATGTCCTCCCCGCTCGAGATGGGCATATTCACGGAGCTGACGGACTCCCTTTACGGCGCGGGGCTGAAAATGCACAGCGGGTATTATTCCGCCCCGCTGGAGCTCGAGCCGCCGTCCTTGGACAGCACGATGCCTGACAACGAGCGCCTTGTACGCGCCGTGCGCGACGCCACGGGCTTCTCCGACGTCTCCATACGCTATTCCCTGCTGCGGAACCTGCCCGACATACTGCGCGCGAACGGCTTCAAGGTGCGCGTCATGGTCATGGAGGATCGCTGCAGCTCCCTGCGCATCCTCGACGTGTTCCCGATCGACGACAAGGAATCCATGTGCGGGCTGGCGATAGATATAGGCACGACGACCGTCTCCGCGCTGCTCGTCGATCTCGAAACGGGGCGCATCATAGCGAAGGGAAGCTCCGGCAACGGGCAGATACGCTATGGCGCGGACGTCATAAACCGCATCATAGAGCAGCAGAAGCCGGGCGGGATAGAGCGCCTGCGCTACGCCGTCATCCACGAGTCCCTGCTGCCGATAATCCACCGCCTCTGCGACGATTCCGGCGTCAGCCCGGAGCGCATCTACCGCGCCACCGTCGCCGCGAACACGACGATGAATCACCTCCTGCTCGGCGTCAACGCGAACAATATAAGAATAGAGCCGTACATACCGGCGTTTTTCGAGACGGAGTCCCTTTTCACGCGGGAGCTGGGCATCGACCTCTCCCCGGGGGCAAAGCTGTCCCTCGCGCCGAACATCGGCTCCTACGTCGGCGGCGACGTGACGGCGGGCGCGCTCGCCTCTATGATGTGGGCGTCGCCGGAGCTGACGCTACTCGTCGATCTCGGCACGAACGGCGAGCTCGTGTTCGGCAACAACGAGTTTCTGATGGCCTGCGCCTGCTCCGCGGGGCCCGCGTTCGAGGGCGGGGACATCAAGTGCGGCATGAGGGCGACGGACGGCGCGATAGACGGCTGCGTGATAGACGCGGGGACGATGGAACCGTCGCTCGCCGTAATCGGCGGGGAAGCGCCCGTCGGGCTGTGCGGCTCCGGTATCATCGACGTCATAGCGGAGCTTTTCCGCGCGAAAATCATAAACGGCAGGGGCAAGTTCGTCCGCGAGGGCGCGCGCGTCATATACGACGAGGAATACGGCGGCGCGAGGTACGTGATAGCCCCCCCGGAGGCCTCCGCGACGGGCAGGGAGATATACATCGACGAGACGGACATAGACAACTTCATACGCACGAAGGGCGCGATATTCTCCGCCATAATGACGCTGACGGAACCCCTCGGCTTTTCCCCGGAGGATATTTCGCGCGTTTTCGTCGCGGGCGGGATAGGCAGCGGCATAAACATCAAAAACGCGATACGCATAGGGATGTTCCCCGGCCTGCCGGAGGAGCGCTTTCGGTATATCGGGAACTCGTCCCTGTCCGGCGCTTACGCGATTTTGATGTCGGCGGACGCCTCCCGGAAGCTCTCTGAGCTCGCGAAGTCCATAACGTATGTGGAGCTGTCCACGCAGACGGGGTATATGGACGCTTTCGTCGCGGCGTGTTTCCTGCCGCACACGGACGCCTCCCTGTTCCCGGATCTGCCGGACGGCGAATAAGAGAGAGGGGGCGGGTATTGTGAGCCGCGGCGCCGAATCGCGCGAGCCCGGGACGCGGCGCGCGCGCAAACCCGTCTTCCGGCACGGGGAGGGGCGCGCCCCCGTCCGGCGCTTCGGCTATTTCCGCCGCCTGGCGCTGCTCCTGTGCTCGGGGATGCTGGTGTTTTCGGGCTGGAACCTCGCCGTTGAGCTTTTAGACGAGAGAAAAGCGACGGATTACTACGACGGTCTCGGCAAGGAATTTTTATCGACGCCGGACGTCGCCGCGCCGCCTCGGACGCCGCCGGCGCCGACGCCGACGCCCGAAGGGGAGGCGCCGCCGGAGGGCGGCGAACCCCCGGAGGAACCGGACGAGCCGCAGACGAGCTATGTGGAGGATTACGCGCCCGATATTTGGCCCGTCGTGGACTTCGAGGGACTCAGGGGCGTGAACGCGGACACGGAGGCGTGGCTCCTCTGCGTCGGCACGAACATAAATTACCCCGTCGTCCGCAGCGCGGACAACACGGAATACCTGACGACGATGTTCGACGGGCGCGTAAGCAAGTCGGGCGCGCTGTTCATCGACATGCGCAACTCGCGCGGCTTTGAGGATCGGAACACGATCATTTACGGTCACAATATGCGCAACCACAGCATGTTCTGGACGGTGACGCAGTACAGAAGCCGGTCGTTCTACAACGCGCACCCGACGATAAGGCTAATAACCGAAGCGGGCAATTACGAGATACGGCTTTTCGCGGGCTTCGTCGCCGACGCCTCGGAGGCGGAGGTGTGGCGCACGCACTTCGCCGGCGACGAATACTATATGGACTGGATATCCTCTCTGATAGATCGCGGCGCGCTTGCGGACGATATTGAGCTGTCGCCGTCCGACCGCGTCGTGACGCTCTCCACGTGCACGTATGAATTCACCGGCGCCCGCTACGTCGTCATGGGCAAACTCGTGCCCGTCGGCGGCGCTTCGGAGGACGCCTCCGGCGAAGCGCCGGGCGAGGGCGGGGAAGAGACGGAACCTCCGGCGGAGGAAACAGAAACCCCGGCTGCCGCCGAAACGGAAGCGCCGGCGCCGGAATCCGTGCCGGAATCCGCGCCGGAGACGCCGCCGGAGACGCCGCCGGAGACGCCGCCCGAATCCGAATCGGGGCAGGAACCCGAACCCGCGCCGGACACGGAACCGGAATACGAACCGCCCCCGGAGTCCCCAACGGGCAATTTAACGTATTACAATTTGCGCAACTCACAACCGGGAGGTCTTTTTATGACGCACCTGTATTTCGGGGACGGAAAGGGAAAAACCACGGCGGCGCTGGGCTTGCTGCTCCGCGCGGCGGGATGCGGCTGGAAATGCGTCCTCGTGCAGTTCCTGAAGGATTGGGACTGCGGGGAACTGCGCCCGCTCGGGAGCCTGCCCGGCGTCGAGATCCTTCGCGGAAAGGCGGAGGGCGCCGTTTTCGCGAAAGATATGTCGGAGGAACAGCTCCGCCTGACGCGGGAAACGCATGAGGAAAACCTTCGCCGCGCCGCCCTGCTCTGCGGGGGCGGCGGTCTGCTCGTGCTCGACGAGGCGGCGGACGCGATAGCGCTCGGTCTGCTCGGGGAAGCGCCCGTGCGCGCCCTGCTTGACGGGCGGCGCGGCGCGGCGGACGCGGAGCTTATCATAACGGGTCATTCCGCGCCCGGCTGGATCGCGGAACGCGCGGACTATATGACGGAGTTCGTCAAGCGTCGCCACCCCTACGACGGCGGCGCGGCCGCCCGGCGGGGGATCGAATGGTAGGTTCCCGCCGCGATTCCCTAAAAGTAGTGCTAATACGACAAAACTTCCCCTTTACATTTCCCTCAAGCTGTGGTATCATTACATCATAGCTTATTCAATAAGCTTATATCTTTATCCCACAACCCTTTCTTTACCCCGGGCAGGCGCATCCGCGCCTACCCGGGGATTTTTTTGCGCCTCCGGCTTTTTTCGTCCCGTTTTTGCAGGCTGAACATTTTTCGACGGCACGTTTCCGCACATTTCGTTCAATATGTAGTATAAAATATAAATAAAAATACTATATATAGCTTCAAAGGAGAAAAACCATGCGGCTTATCAAAAAACGCGGGCTGTATGAGGCGGGACGCGTCGTATACATCCCCACGGGGGAAATCGCCGTCAACCCCGCCGGCTCGCGAAGATCCGGGAACCCCTCCGCTTTGATGGAGCTTTCGGCGAGCATCTCGAAGTACGGGATACTGCAGCCGCTGACCGTCCGGCGGCTCGGCCCCGGGGAGGGCTTTGAGCTTGTCACGGGGGAGCGGCGTCTGCGCGCGGCGAAGCTCGCCGGTCTGCGGGACGCGCCGTGCATCGTGCTCAACGTCGGGGAGGAGGAGTCGGCTGCCATCGTGCTTGTCGAAAACCTCCAGCGGCGGGATCTGGACTTCATCGAGGAGGCGCGCGCGCTCGACCGCCTGCGGGAGCTTTACGGATACTCGCAGGAGGAGATAGCGCGGCTTGTCGGGCGCAGCCAGCCCGCCGTGGCGAACAAATTGCGTCTTTTGAAGCTTCCCCCGGAGTTGCTTTTCGCAGCGCGGGACTCCGGGCTGACGGAGCGGCACGCGCGCGCTCTGCTCCGCTTACCGACGGAGCGGGCGATGGCGGACGCCCTCGGGCGGATGATCGCGGACGACATGACGGTCGCGGAGGCGGAGGAATACGTCGAGGACGCGCTGCAGGGCGGAGGGGCGCGGGCTCCCGCAGAGGCAAGGGCGCTCCGCGAGGCCGCCGCCCCGCCGCCGCCGAAACAGCCGGAGCCTGTCATCCTCGTCCGGGACTACAGGTTCTTTGTGAACTCCGTCGAGCGCGGCGCGGAGACGATGCGCCGGAATGGCGCGTCCGTGCGCCTTGAGCGGCGGGAGGACGAAAATGAGCTCGTGCTGACGGTTTTCATCGGTAAAAAACGCGGCGCGGGGCGGTGACCCCCCCCGGAGCGGCACCTGCCCGCAGGGGCGGGTTTCACGCCCGCCGCGCGTCCTGCCGCACGTAAAAAACGGCCGCCGCTTGCTTTTTCGCGCCGAAAGGTTTATACTCTTATAAAAGCCTTGCGCGCAACGTATTGGAGTGTACCGGTTGACTGACGACGCGAAATTCGACAAGATGATAAACGAGCCCGTCGAGCGGTTGGTGGTGAAGCTCGCCGTGCCGACGGTTTTGATAATGCTCGTCTCCGCGATGTACAACTCGGCGGATATGTATTTCGTCGGTTCCCTCGGCACGGCGGAGACGGGCGCCATCGGGGTGAACCTTTCCCTTATGACGATAATTCAGGCTGCGGGCTTTTTCTTCGGTCAGGGCGCCGGCAACTATGTGTCCCGCGCGCTCGGGGCGAAGCGGCGGGAGGACGCCGAAAAGATGGCGTCCACGGGCTTTTTCCTCGCTTTCGCGTTCGGTTGCGCAATCGCGGTGCTCGGCACGGTTTTCGTGGAGCCGCTGGCGCTCGCGCTCGGCTCGACGGATACGATACTGCCCTACGCCGCGCAGTATCTGCGGTACATACTGCTCGCCGCGCCGTTCATGGTGAGTTCCATCGCGCTCAACAACATCCTGCGCTTCCAGGGCTCGGCTGTTTTCAGCATGATCGGGATGGTTTCGGGCGCGGTTTTGAACGTCGCGCTCGACCCCATTTTCATATTCGTCCTGGGGCTCGGCGTCGCGGGCGCGGCGCTGGCGACGGCGATAAGTCAGGTCGTCGGCTTCGCCCTGCTTCTCGCGGGCTGTTTCCGGGGCGGAAACGTGCGCATATCTCTCAAAAACTTCTCGCCGCGCCCGGAGCGGTGCGCGGAGCTCGCGCGCGGCGGCGCGCCGAGTCTGCTGCGCCAGACCATGATGAGCGTATCGACCATCATCCTGAACAATTCCGCCAAGGGTATCGGCGGCACGGAGGCGTTTGCGGACGCCGTAATCGCCGCGGTCTCCGTCGTCAACCGCGTCGTATTGCTGTCCGGCTCTGTCATGCTGGGGCTCGGGCAGGGCTTCCAGCCCGTGTGCGGCTTCAATTTCGGCGCGCGCAGATTCGACCGCGTCAAGCGCGGCTTCCGCTTCTGCGTCATATCCTCAAGCGCGTTGCTCGCCGTCGTCGCGGCGGGCTGTTTCATTTTCGCGCCGGACATCGTCCGCTTCTTCCGCGACGACAAGGACGTCATAGAAATCGGGCTTTACGCCCTGCGCGCGCAGGCGCTGGCCATGCCCCTGATGAGTTGGATCGTGCTGTGCAACACGACGCTTCAGACTACGGGGCAGACGCTCCCGGCGAGCGTGCTGTCGTTCGCGCGGCAGGGCGTTTTTCAGATACCGCTCTTGCTTATACTCGTCTCGGCAATCGGCGTGCGCGGGATCCAGATCTCCACGCCCATCGCCGACCTGTGCACGTTCCTGCTGTCCGTGCCGTTCGGCGTCGCCGCCCTGCGCAAAATGAAGTCCGGGCAGGAGCCGGCGTGACGGCGGGCGCTACATGCTGAGATAAGCGTTTATGAAGCCGTCCAGGTCCCCGTCCATGACGGCGCCGATGTTCCCGACTTCAAAGTCCGTCCTGTGATCCTTCACGAGCGTGTATGGCATGAACACGTAAGAGCGGATCTGACTGCCCCACTCGATTTTCATCTGCTCCCCCTTGATGTCGCTGATTTTGTCGAGGTGCTCGCGCTCTTTAATCTCGATCAGCTTGCTGCGCAGCATTCGCATCGCGACCTCGCGGTTCTGGTGCTGGCTGCGCTCCGCCTGGCAGGCGACGATTATGCCCGTCGGGAGGTGAGTGATGCGCACGGCGGATTCCGTTTTGTTGATATGCTGACCGCCCGCGCCGGAGGATCTGTACGTGTCCGTTTTCAGGTCGTCCGGGCGTATTTCTATATCGATGTCGTCGGAGACGAGCGGCGTTACCTCCACGGCGGCAAACGACGTGTGCCTCCGCCCGGACGAGTCGAACGGGGAAATGCGCACGAGGCGGTGAATTCCGCCCTCGCTTTTCAGATAGCCATAGGCGTTGTCCCCGTCGATTTCTATCGACGCGGATTTCAGCCCCGCCTCCTCGCCGTCCAGATAGTCGAGCACCTTGCAGCTCATCCCGCGCCGCTCCGCCCAGCGCGTGTACATGCGGTAGAGCATCTGCGCCCAGTCCTGCGCCTCCGTGCCGCCCGCCCCGGCGTGGAACGACAGTATAGCGCCGCAGGCGTCGTATTCCCCGGACAGCAGCGCGGAAAGGCGCGCCTGTTCCAGCGCCTTCTCGAACTCGCCGAGATCCGTCTCAATTTCCGGCAGAAGCTCCGCGTCGTCCTCCTCGCGCGCCATTTCTATGAGTGTCAGGACGTCCTCGTAACTCCGTTTCAGCTTGCCGTAGCTCTCTGTTTTCACGCGGAGCTGTTTCATCCGCCGGAGCGCCTTTTGCGAGTTTTCAAGGTCGCCCCAGAAGCTCTCTTCCCCGCTTTTCGCCTCGAGCTCGCGCAGCTCCTCCTCCGCCGCGCCGAGCTTCAGCGCCGCGCCGAGTTCCCTCAGCGCCGGTTCCAGCGGCAGCGCCCGCGCCTTCAATACGTCAAATTCAATCATAGCGGTACCCTCTTTGCCCTTGATTAAGTCGGGTAAGTATACCACGGGCGCCGACCGCATGTAAAGGGGCGGTGCCGACGGGCGGTTTTTTACGGCCCGTCGGTGCCTGGACTCTCCCCGGCGGGATTGACGTGTACCATGCAGTGCTTCACCCTTGGAAATCTTTCCTCGATGATGTCGTGTACCCGGTGCGCGATGTCGTGCGTCACGCGCAGCGGGGCTT
>JAITJC010000077.1 GCA_031279125.1 Oscillospiraceae bacterium | reverse complement strand
CATTCGCTTGTACCTCGCTATGGCGTCGGTCGCGACCGTGCAGTACGCGTTGCCGATATGCAGCTTACTTGACGGGTAGTAGATGGGGGTGGTGATGTAGAATGTTCCTTTTGACATTGCCCGAGCCTCCTTACTATTGTATTGCGGGCAGAGTATATCATACCGCGCCTTGCGATGTCAATCGCGGCGGCGTCCCTCCGCGGCAAAAGCATTTACTTTGTTACTCCTCACCCGCGAAATACAGCAACACCCGTCAAACACGGATCGCACGGCGATATGCGGGGAAACGCCTTGTTTAATCGCGGTTTTGATGACGCTCATCAAGTTGGCGAAACTCAGGGGCCGCAGCGTTACAGGACGCCGCCCCCTTGCGTTCTCCGGCGTTTTGTGTTACAGTCAAAGAAACTGCTATTATAGGAGGCGCGCATTATGGCGTACATCGCGGAAATCATCGGCGTGGGGACGGAACTGCTTCTCGGCAACATCGTGAACACGGACGCGCGCGATGTGTCCGTCGCCCTGTCCCGGCTCGGGATAAACGTATATTTTCACACCGTCGTCGGGGACAACCCGGAGCGGCTGAAGCAGGCCGTCGCCGTCGCGCGTTCGCGCGCGGACATCCTCATCACGACGGGCGGCCTCGGCCCGACGTACGACGACCTCACGAAGCAGACGCTCGCGGAGGCGTTCGGCAAGAAGCTCATATTCGACGAAGACGAGGCTGAGAAGATACGCGGGTTTTTCCGGGACAGGCTCGGGCGGCTCGAAATCACGGAAAACAACTTCCGGCAGGCCATGCTACCGGAGGGGTGCGTCGTGTTCGACAACGGCTGCGGCACCGCGCCCGGCTGCGCGTTCGAGTCCGACGGCAAGCATGTCCTGATGCTCCCCGGTCCGCCGCGCGAGTGCCGCGCGATGATAGAATCCGGCATGATCCCATATTTGAAGCGCCTCGCGGGGGACGAAATTTTCTCTCACAACATTCATATTTTCGGGCTGGGGGAGTCCGCCGCGGAGGCAAAACTGCGCGATATTATGGAGCGCTCCTCAAACCCGACGCTCGCGCCCTACGCGAAGGACGCGGAGACGATGCTGCGCGTTACGGCGCGCGCGGAGTCCCGCGAGGCGGCGGACGCGCTTATGCTGCCCGTCATAGAGCATGTGAAAGCGACGCTCGGGGACGCCGTCTACGGCGTGGACACGGACTCGCTCGAAAACACGGTAATTTCCCTCCTGCGCGGGCGGGGGATGACCATCGCCGCCGCGGAGTCCTGCACGGGCGGCCTGCTCGCCAAGCGCCTGACGGACATCCCCGGAGCGTCGCGCGCGTTCCTCGGGGGCATCACGGCGTATACGAACGAAGCCAAGACAGCCCTCGCGGGAGCGCCCGTCGAAACCGTGGAGCGGTATGGCGCCGTCAGCCGCGAGACGGCGGAGGCGCTGGCTCGCGGCGCGCGCGAAAGGCTCCGCGCCGACCTTGGCATCGGGATAACGGGCGTCGCCGGACCCGGGGCGGACGACGTCGGCAATCCGGAGGGCAGGGTTTTCATCTCGCTTTCGTCGGCGGACGCGCTCGTCACTCGGGCGCTCGATCTGTATTACGACCGCGAGCGCATCAGAATCGCCGCGGCGAGCCACGCGCTCGATATGGCGCGGCGTTACCTGACAGGCGTCCCGGTGTGAGGTTCTAAGCTCACGGCGACCTCGGAGACTGCCGCGCCGCCGAGCGCGACATCCGTCCCCCAGCGGCTAACGGTCGAGTGGCTTTCGATGTACGTGTTCGCGCGAAGCTCCCCCGACGCGCCGCGCAGACGCGCCTCTTTCAATGCGGCTTCCTCCGCCGCCGCCATCGCCGCCGCCGCAGCCTCGTCCCGGCTGTCGAACCCGGCGCTTCCCGCGGGGGAGTGTACGATGTAATACATCCCGCCCGACGAGCCTAAGCGTTGAGATATTTCCACGCGCGCCGTGACATTTATGTCCGCCGAGAGCGCGCCGAGAGCGTTTGCCACCTCGGCGTGCTCCGGCAGGACGCATTCCGCGCCGAGCGCCCGCGCCGCCTCCGGCAGGAACACGTGCGCGGGCGCGCCGATACCGACGAGCGCCGCGTCCGTGCCGAACGAATATCGGAACAGTGCGTCCCCTCCGGCGCCGCGCGACGCCCACGCTTCGCGTATCAAAAATTCCGTCTGCGCGTCGGCACCGTTTTTGAATTGCTTCGGGTACTTCTGCGCCAGCATGACGCGCAGGATATTTTCGTACAAGCCGCCCTCCACGGCGCCGTATACCTCCCCCGCGAGTTCCCGGACGGCGTCCGGCGTGTCCTCACGTTTCAGCGCGAGCAGAAGATACCGCGCGGCGAGCTCCGACGCGGCCGTGTCGAATTCCGTATAATCGCCCTTTATGTGCATAAAGTCCGTCGGGGTGAGCCCGCAGCGCATTATGACGCCCTCCTCCTCCAGCCTCCCGCCGTCGAAGTGGTACAGGTCTATCCCCGCAGCCTCGCGCAGGTTTTCGAGCATACAGGGCCCCTTTTCGAGCGCCCGTATCAATGCCAGCTCGTCGGCGTCGTAGCTCAGGCGCCCGGACGGCTCGCGGACAAGACAGAAGAATTCGTGAAGCGGGAACTGATTCACATGCCCGCTTTTAAGAAGCCCGCGAAGCGCGTCCTTCATTTCGGGCCGGCGACTCGCCGCCACGCATACCGGCGTGACCCTTCTCGGAAAAAGCCCCGGCGCCCCGTTTTTCAGCCGCACCGCGCTGTCCCCGCCGAGGGCGAACGGGGCGACGAACACGCCCTTGACGGACGTGCGCCACCCGCCGAGGCGAATCCCGTCCTCCGCCGTCACGGGCCGCCCCGCGCGGATTACGGATATATCAGTCGTCGTGCCGCCCATGTCCACTATCACGCAGTCGCGCTTGCCGCAAAAACGCTTCCCCGCGAGCACACTTGCCGCCGGGCCGGAGAGAATCGTCTCCACGGGGCGGGAGCGCGAAAATTCCGAGGACATCAAACTGCCGTCGCTTCGTACCACCATGACGGGAGCGCGGCACCCGCGCGCGGCGAAGTCCGAAAGCGCCGCCTCTACGAATTCGCGCACGACGGGCAGCATCCGCGCGTTGAGCAGGGCCGTGGCCCCGCGCACAAACACGTTCAGCGCGCTCGTCAACTCGCTCGCGCAGACGCACGGCAGGGCGCCGAAAAGCTCCGCCGCCAGCTTCTTAAAGCGCTTCTCGCACGGCGCGGCGTTGTATACGGAGTAAAGCTCCGCCGCCGCAAGCGCGTCGGAATCGGCAAGCCACGCCCCATGTTCCGCGGCGACGGCGTCCCAGTCCGGTCCGCCCGCCCGCAGACCATCGGCGCTGCCGTGCGTATCCACGCAACGGACGTCCTCGCTTTTGAAGCCGTATTCGGAGGGGGCGTCAAAGCGCGCGGCAAGCTCGTCCGTCATCCCGAAAATCAGCAGCTTCGCCCTGCCGCCCTTGCCCTCAAGGCAAGCGTTTGTCGCGAGCGTCGTGGAGAGCGAGACGAGCAGGGCACCGCGTATCAGTTCCTGCGGGAGCATATCGAGGGCGCCGCCAATGCCGATCGAAAGATTTTCGCGCGTCGTGAGCGCCTTCCCCTTCGCGAGGAGCGTTTTCGTGTCAAAGTCGTACGCGACGGCGTCCGTGCAGGTGCCGCCCGTGTCTATGCCGATACCGATTTTCATCCGGGGCGTCTATCTGTTCTCACTGACGTACAGCGCGGCGCGGCTTTGTATGATCCTCGCCGTGTCCTCCGCCGTCTTCGCCCCGGCGTAAAACGCGCCAAGCTCCTCAAACGCGATGCCCAGCATGGTGCTGTCGCTCGACATGAGCTCGGACGCGCCTTCTATCGCGTCCCGCACGCGCGATATGTCCTCCTCCGTCAGCGCGTAGTTTTGGTACTTCGGCAGCGTCATATCGAGCTCGTCAAGCGAGGGGACGACATAGGCGACGAGCTGCATCGACAAGAATTCAGCTATCTCAATCCCGTCGGAGGAGGGGCGCTCCGCGAGCGGCGTCATCTCTTCCCGCGCGCGGCGCTCAAAGATGTTCCTGTTCAGGGGCAGCAGTTCCTGTTTCACCTCGCGGTTCATGATGAAAATGCTGCCGGAGCCTAAGAAATCGGGCTCAAAATTCTCCGCGAGCATAGAGGAGATGAAGCTCCACGCGGCTTCGGGATTTTCCGACGACGCGGACACGGCGTACCGCGCCCCGGGGGATATGGTGCCGCCGCCCGCCCCCGGTATGCCGACGAACGCCACGGGTTCCTCGAAAAGGTCGGTCTCCAGCGTCCGCGCGGCGCGCGGATTGTAAATATAGACGCTTTCGAGCAGCTGCTTGTTCTCCCTGTGCGCGTTCCGGTAGTTTTCGAGGAATTCGTTCCACGCTTCGACGGATGACAGCAACGAGGTATCGACAGCCGGGGGCATACGCTCTGAGAGCTTCAGCTGCGCTATGAACTCCGGGCTGTCGAAGCTGACTTCGCCCGTTTCGATATTCACGTACCGGGAAAGAGCCTGAAGCGTATGCTGCATCCAGGCTTCCTGCCCGGAGACGGAGCCGAGCGCGGATGCGTATATCGCGGCGTCGGGGTACTTGTCCGCGACGGCCAAAAGCTCGTCCGGAGTTATGGATGTGATGTCCCCGAACACGGACTGCTTCCCCGCCATTGTGCTGACCGTAAAGAACGGCGCGACGGAATACAGCTTGCCGTCCACGCTCAGCGCTTCGAGCACGTTCCCGAAAAGGTCGCCGCGGGAGATTGTCTCGTCCGCGTCAAGATAGGGGCAGAGGTCGGCGAACACGCCCTTGGAGATGTATTTCATATCGGACGGAACCTGGGAAAGGCACAGTATGTCCGGCGGATCCTTGCCCATGAGGTCAAGGTCGAACTGCGTTGTGTCGTATTTGAAATCCCGCACCTCTACGCGGGCTGTTTCGCTCGATTTGTTGAATCCCAGCACGGCGACCGTCGTCAGAGAGTCGAGGTACAGCGTGGACAGCCGCAAAACCGTCTTGCCGCCGAGCGTGGCGTCCGGGTTCGGGGTGAGCCGCGAGACGGAACGGGCTTTATGGGAAGCGTCGAGCTTCGGCGCGATAAACCCGCTGTCCTCAATGGCGATGAACTCGCTGTAGCTGTACTCATACGGGTCGAGGTCGGAATTCATGAAGCTCAGAACCGTCTCGGCCGCCATTTCGCCCAGCTTGAAGCCGAACATCTCCGCGCCGTTCATGAAATAGAAGGCGTAATCGCCGCTCCCGGCGTATATTTTCGTGAAATACACGCCATCCGAGGCGTCATAAGCCTCGCCCTCCGTCGCCGTGCCCGCCGCGAAATCTATGGTTTTCATCACATACGACGGTATGTAAACGCCGGGCGCGTCGGGCGGTTGGGAATACGTCAGCGCGATATACAAGATTTGACCGTCGTTCGCGAGCGCCATCGCGGCGATTTGCGTGCCCGCCGGTTCCGTAACGGTGAACTTCGGTTCGCCCGACGCGCCGTCGAACACATATAGGCACCCTTTCCCCTCGTCGAACAGGTACACGTTGCCCGCGCCGTCCGTCTCGACGGCGGTTATCGCAGAGGGCTCACCGCCGGGGAGGGAAGCGAGATCGCAAGCGTACAGCTCCGCGCCGTCCGGCGACGTTTTTATGAGCTCCTCGCGGTACGCCATTACATTAGGGTCGTTCTCGTCGGGATAGGCGAAGCTTGAGACGGTGAATATGTTCCCCTCCCCGTCGACGCTGAAACACGAGAGCGTATAGCCGGGGGACGCTTCGGAATACGGCGCCGCGACCTCGCGCCGCCACACGGCGGCTTCCTCCGAACCGTCGAGCGAAGCGGAGATTATGCTCGCGCCGCCCGGAGCGCCCTGCTTGTCATAGTAGAGCTTGCCGCCGAAGTACGCGAAGAGGCTCGCGCCTTTGGCGTCCACGGGCAGTTCCGTCTCCGTATAGGCGTGCTCCAGCGGGACGGGCGGCGCCGACGGCTCTCCGGACGGCGCCGACGTAACCGGGGCGGCCTCCCGCGCGCAGGACGCGAGGGAGAGGCAAAGAAACGCGGTGAGAAGGAGCGCGGCGCGTTTTTTCATTGCAACGGTCATTTTATTCAATCCTCGTCTTTCATTGAAATGGCGTCCGAAAAATGCGTTCGCGGATTTTAAAACCGGCTTATTATACAATGAAACGGCCGCGGAACGCAAGAAGATAAGCGGTTTTCCGCCGGGGGCGTGACAAGGGGCGGGATTTCTCCCGCCCCTTGCTTTTGTGCCTTTTCCGTTTTCCCGCGCTGCCCTTATCCCAGCATCTGCAACACGCCCTGCGGCAGGGCGTTCGCCTGCGCGAGCATCGCCGTGGACGCCTGGAACAGGATGTTCATCTTCGTGAACGTCGTCATTTCCTTCGCCATATCCACGTCGCGGATGCGGGACTCCGCGTTCGTCAGGTTCTCCGCCGAGATGTCAAGGCTCGACTGCGTGTATTCCAGCCTGTTCTGCGCCGCGCCGAGCTTACTTCGTTGAGATGTGACGTATGTCAGCGCGCTGTCAATAATATCGAGCTGATATGTGATGCTTCTGCCGGTTGTTTGCATTACATTGATAAGCGAGTTCCCGTCGCCGTCGCCTATACCGAGGAGCCCGGTGTCTACCGAACCAATGGACATTTCAAACTTTTGGTTCGCGTTTGCTCCGACTTGAAAATACAGCCCCGGAATTTCGGAATTATCAATCGTTGTTTTCGCGGAGACAAACGACGTGGCCGCCGCCTGTATTCCGGTGGAGGCTACTGTGAAAAGATTGATAAGCGTTCCTGTACCCGTTAAAAGTGCCGCCAATACAGTTGCGCCGGCACCGGTAGTTAAAGCATATGCGCTCGCAAAAAGGGCCGATACCTCTGAATAGCCGTCAGCCGTGAGTGCTGTAAGCGCTTTTGACACAGCCTCATACGCAAGTTCAATGCCATCCTCAACCCCTGCGGCATTCGCGCTATTGCCTACCGCCCCGGTTCGCGCCCCAGTCAGCGCACCTTCCCAAGCGGAACCTGCAATATATTCTATCATTTTTTGCCGCGCGGTATTCAGCGCCGTTGCCGCAGCTTTGTAAGTATTTCTTTGCGTTTCGGTCGCACCGGAAAATTCGCCGTTGATGAGCTTCTTCTTGTTGAACTCGACACGCTCCGACATGCTGTCGATCTCCGCCGTCAGGGCGTCAATCTCGTCCTGAATCTTCTGGCGGTCGCCCTCGGTGGCCGTGGTCGAGGACTGATCCTGCGTGTCGTTGGAGGCGTACACCACAAGCTCGCGTATGCGCTGGATCATGTTGTCGATCTCCTGCATACCCCCTTCCGCCGTCTGGATGAGGCTTATCGCGTCCTGGGTGTTTTTGCTCGCCATCGTGAGGCCGCGAATCTGTGCCCTCATCTTTTCGGAAATGGCGAGACCCGCCGCGTCGTCCGCGGCGGAGTTGATCCGGTATCCGGAAGAGAGCTTCGCGATGGACTTCGTAAGTCCGGTCTGGTTGATGCCGTAGTAGCGGTGCGCGTTCAGCGCGGGGACGTTGTTCTGGATTCTCATTTCTTGTCTCCTTACAATTTGAAGGAAGCGAGTCCTTGCTTCCCGATGATAGCACCCCCGCGGGCGCCTGCAGTCGCGCGCGGAAAGTTCTTCATTCCCTTATTTCGGACATATCGCGTCCGGACTTTAGCCCGCGCGGAGAATTTTTTTCGGCGTCGCGGCGCAGCCGCTCCGGCGCCCTGAAAAAATAGCAGTTGCCGGCATACGCTTTTTTTGAGTATAATTACATGATAGATTCAAAAAGGGGGAGTTGCAGCATGCCGGATTTTCGTGTCGTATCGGATTTCAGGCCGGCGGGCGACCAGCCGGAGGCGATAGACGCCCTCGCGCGCGGCGTTGAGCTCGGCTTTGAGGAGCAGACGCTTCTCGGCGTGACGGGTTCCGGCAAGACGTACACGATGGCAAAGGTCATAGAGCGTCTGCAGAGGCCGGCTATCGTGCTGGCGCACAACAAGACGCTCGCGGCGCAGCTCTGCGCGGAGTTCAAGGAATTCTTCCCGGAGAACGCCGTGGAGTTTTTCGTGTCGTACTACGACTACTACCAGCCGGAGGCGTATATCGCGCACACGGACACGTACATCGAAAAGGATTCTTCGATAAATGACGAGATAGAGCGCCTGCGCCACTCCGCGACATCGAGCCTGTTCGAGCGGCGGGACGTTGTTGTCGTATCGTCCGTGTCGTGCATTTACGGTCTCGGCGACCCCATCGACTATTCGAGCATGGTCATATCCCTGCGCCCCGGACAGCGCCGGGGGCGCGACGAGCTTTTGCGGAAGCTCGTGGAGATCCGCTATGAGCGCAACGATGTCGCTTTCGAGCGCAACAAGTTCCGCGTCAGGGGGGACACGGTGGAGATATTCCCCGCCTACGCCCGCGACCGCGCCGTGCGCGTGGAGTTTTTCGGAGACGAGGTGGAGCGCATCTCGGAGATAAACGTCGTCACGGGCGCGCCGTCGCGCACGCTCGCGCACGTCGCCGTGTACCCCGCGTCCCATTACGTTACGACGGACGAGAAAATGGAGCGCGCCGCGCGGGAGATACTGGAGGAGTGCCGCGGGCGCGTGGAATATTTCGAGCGCGAAAATAAACTCATAGAGGCGCAGAGGATACACCAACGGACGATGTACGATCTGGAGATGATACGCGAGTTGGGCTATTGCTCCGGAATAGAGAACTACTCGCGCATTATCTCGGGCCGCGCGCCGGGCTCCGCGCCCATGACGCTTCTCGACTATTTCCCGAAGGATTTCCTGATGTTCATAGACGAAAGCCACCAGACCCTGCCCCAGGTGCGCGCGATGTACGCGGGCGACCGGGCGAGGAAGGAAAGCCTTGTGGCGCACGGCTTCCGCCTGCCGTCGGCGTTCGACAACAGGCCGCTGAATTTTTCGGAGTTCACGGAGCGCGTGAAGCAGACGATTTACGTATCCGCGACGCCGGGGGAGTACGAGCGCTCGCGCTCCGCGCAGATTGCGGAGCAGATCATACGCCCGACGGGGCTGCTCGACCCCGTCATAATCGTCCGTCCGACGGACGGACAGATAGACGACCTCATCGGGGAGATCGGCGGGCGCGCGGAAAAGGGCGAGCGCACGCTCGTCACGACGCTCACGAAGAAAATGGCGGAGGATCTCACGGGCTACCTGACGGGCTCCGGTCTGCGCGCGCGGTATATGCACCACGATATCACGACGATGGAGCGAATGGAGATCATACGCTCTCTCCGGCTCGGGGAGTTCGACGCGCTCGTCGGCATAAACCTCCTGCGCGAGGGGCTGGATCTGCCGGAGGTGTCGCTCGTCGCGATACTCGACGCGGATAAAGAGGGGTTCCTGAGAAGCGAGACTTCCCTCATACAGATTATAGGGCGCGCGGCGCGGAACGCCTCCGGGACTATCGTCATGTACGCGGACACGGTGACGCGCGGCATGGAGGCCGCCATCGGCGAAACGGATCGGCGTCGCGCGAAGCAGGAGCGGTACAACAGGGAACGCGGCATCGTGCCGGAGACCGTCGTGAAGAGCGTGCGGGAGCTTCTGGAGATATCGAAGGATGAGCGCGGCGTTCCGAAGCCCCGGCGCGGCGGCGCGGTCATGACGCAAAAGGAGCGCGGCGAGGAGATACGGCGGCTGGAGCGGGAGATGCAGAAGGCTTCGAAAATGCTGGAATTCGAGCTTGCCGCCATGCTCCGCGACGAAATCATCAGACTCAGGGGGGACGGCACGGGGAAATGAGTTTTTTATCATGCTCGCTTATCACCTTTCTGATCGCGGCGATGCCCGTCGTGGAGCTGCGCGGGGCGATACCGTACGGCGTGGCGCACGGTCTGCCCCATCTTTTCGCGGCGGCGCTCGCCGTCGCGGGAAATCTTCTCCCGGCGCCTTTCATAATCATATTCGCGCGGCGCGTGCTCGCGTGGATGAAAAGAAAGAGCCCGCGTCTTCGCGGCATAGCGGAGATGTTCGAGCGGAAAGCGGAGAAGAACAAAAAGGCTCTTAACCGGGGCATAACCATAGGTCTGATGCTTTTCGTGGCGCTCCCGCTCCCCGGCACGGGCGCGTGGACGGGCTCGCTCATAGCCGCCGTTTTCGATATAAGACTTCGCTCCGCCCTGCCCGCCGTCGCCGCCGGCGTCGCCCTCGCGGCGGCGCTCGTAACGGGTCTGGCTTACGGCTTCGGAAGTCTTGCCGGGAGCATTCCGGGATAGGGGGCGTCGCCGTGCGGACAAAGTTTTTCGCGGCGGCCGCCGCGCTTGCCGCCGCCGCCGCGGTATATCTCGCGGCGCTGCCTTACGATTATATCGACGAGACGTATCTCGCGGAGGATATGCGCGAGGCGGGCGGCGGAATTCTTGAGACGTCGCCCCTCGATCTCCCTCCGGGGAAACACGTGTTCCGTATCAGCGCGGGGACGGAGGGCGGCGGACTGCGCCTTGAGCTTTACAGCCCGCGCTATGCCGGCGGCGACAGCGCGGAAGGGCGGGTGTTCGCGTCCGCCGCGATCCCGGAGGGCGGCGGGACGGCGGAACTGCGGCTTGAAACCGAGAGCGTTATAAGGGAAGCGCGTCTGCGCGCCGTACCGCCGCCCGGCGCGGACGCGGTTCGCTTCGGCGCGATAACGAGCGGGTACAGGGCGTACAACGACGCCGCGATCCTCGCCGTTCTCGCGGCGGCGGCGGTTCTCGCGGCGGCGGTGTACCTCTCCCGGCGGGGCATGGCGAAGCTGAAAAACGGCGAGCCCGGCGAGGCGGCGGCGATAGTCTGCTGCGTACTGACGGCGGCGGTATCCTCCTTGCCGATATCGCGGCTCGCGCTGTCTTACGCGCACGATATATATTTTCATCTGACGCGCATAGAGGGCATATATGAGGGGCTGCTGTCGGGGCAGTTCCCCGTCAGGCTGAACCCGTCGTTCATAAACGGGTACGGCTATGCCGACGCCGTCATGTACCCGCCGCTGTTTTTGTATTTCCCCGCCGCCCTGCGGCTGCTGCGCGTGTCGCTGACGGTGTCGTACCAGCTTTTCGTATTCGGCATCGGTCTTTTGACGTCGTGCTGTTCCTACGTGTGCTTCAAGCGCCTCTTCGGGCGGCGCGATCTCGGGCTTTTCGCGTCCGCGGCGTATACCCTGTGCCTTTACAGGCTGATCTGCGTCCTGACGCGCGCGGCTGTGGGGGAGCTTCTCGCAATGGCGTTCTTTCCGATGGCGGCGCTCGGAATGTACGAGGCGTTTTTCGGGGACGACAGGCGCGGCGCGAAATGGCTGGCGCTCGCTTTCACGGGGCTGGTCAACAGCCACGTCATAAGCACCTGCATCGCGCTTGGGACGTGTTTTGTGTTTTCCGCCGTGAATTTCCGCCGCCTCGGGGATAAGAGGCGCGTCATATCGCTCGCCCGCGCCGCGGGGGCTGTGCTTCTGCTGAACGCCTGGACGATAGTCCCGATGCTCTGCGTCGGGGCGTCCGGGCTGAACGCCGCGGGCGCGGCGCGCGATATTTCGGGGCACGCCGTGTATCCCGCCGAAATGTTCGCGACGTTCGTAAGGCCGTCGGGGCTTTCGGGGGATGTTTACGAGCCGCGCACGGATATGCCGCTCTCCGTCGGGGGGATCTTCGGGCTGGGCGCGCTCGCGTTCCTGCTCGCGCGGGTTATCGCCCGGCGGGACGGCGCGGGGCGGGGCGCGGAGACCGCCCTTGTGACAAGGCTCGGCATGGGCGGGCTTTATCTCTCCGGCGCGGCGCTGTTTCTCGCTTCGACGCTTTTCCCATGGAAAGCCGTCGCGGATATCCCCGCGGCGGGGGCTCTCGCGGCGCTCACGCAGTTCCCGTGGCGGTATTTCGGCATAGCGTCCGCCGGGCTGACGGTAGTCCTCACGGCCGCCATAGGGCTTCTCGCGCCGGGGGAGGGCAGAAAGAGAACCGTCGCGCTCACGCTGTGCGCGCTCGGCGTGTTCCTCGCCGCGTCCCCGTATACAGACAATTATTCGCAGGACCCGAACCGCGCCGCCGTCCTCCCGCGCAAATATTCGCCGCTCGCGATGTCCGCCATAGGCGGGCAGGAGTATCTGCGTCTCGGCGCGTCACTTGACGCCCTGCTCGCGCGCGGACAGACGGTCTCGGCTGAGGGGGCCGTTATCGACAATATTAGCCGCGAGTTCACGGATATATCGTTTTCATACGTCTCGGCGGGGGAGGGCGCGTACGCCGAGCTGCCGCTCTACTATTACGACGGATACAGGGCGGACGGCGCGGACGGCGCCCCTCTCGCCGTCTCGGAGGGCAAAAACGGCATCGCGCGCGTCGCGCTTCCGCCGGGCGCGGGCACCGTGAGCGTCCGGTACTCCGAGCCTGCGGAGTACAGGGCGTCGGAGATCGTGTCCCTCGCGGCGGCGCTTGTCGTCCTGTGCCGCGTGTTCAGGCGTCGTCGTAACCTGCGCAAGAACCCCTGCCGACTTTGACAAGCAGGGGTTCTTTGCCGTTCTGACGCCGCTCCGCCTTACAGCGGGTTGGCTTTTATGAGCTCCAGCTCCTCCTCGAAGTCGCTTCCGAGGTAGTATTTCGGCGGGGTCAGATCCTCTCCCCTCTGCCGTCTCTCGTATGCGTCCTTCACCTTGTCCGGCGTCGCGGGGAGCGAGTAGACCCTCGCCCCGCAGGCGCTGTTTATGCCGTTGATGACCGCCATGTGGTTCGAGCACTGGAACACCTCGGAGCAGCCGGACGAGCCGTGCGGCCCAGCGGGGCGTTTGCTTTCGACGAAAATCAGGTTGAAGTCGTCGGGTATCATATCGATCGTCGGTATCCCGCACCCCGCCATGCTGCCGTGCTTGTTCTGCGCGTCGTAATCCTCTGAGAGCGCGAAGCCGATGGAGTGCGACAGCCCTCCGTAGCCCTGCCCCTCCACGGCGAGGCGGTTGCCTATCGTCCCGACGTCGGCGACGCACGTGTAGCGCAGAACCTGGGTCTTGCCCGTCGAGACGTCCACTTCCACGAGCGCGAGGTTCAGGCAGTACATATACGTCGGGTTCTTTTCGCCCTCGCCCGTGTTCGGGTCAAGACCGGGCGGGAGTCCGATGTTCGACTGGTCATAGTGCCCGACGTACTTCGTGGGGATGCCGGCGGTCTTCATCTCGCCATACGTACGGAAGCTCCCGTCGGGCTTGCGCATGGCGTCCATAAGCTGCCGCGCGGCGTCGAGCGTCGCGTTGCCCGCCATGTAATGGCTCCGAGACGCG
This sequence comes from Oscillospiraceae bacterium, assembly GCA_031279125.1. Lineage (GTDB taxonomy): Bacteria > Bacillota > Clostridia > Oscillospirales > Oscillospiraceae > JAIRRO01. Next base: position 2,659 of record JAITJC010000077.1, on the reverse strand, counting down.
GCGGCGAGCCCGGTATCCGGGCAGAGCTTGGAGTCGTTCATTACGAGCCTCACCTGCTCCGCCTTTATCCCCAGCGGTTCCAGAGCCTTGACGGTGTGCGTGAGCGTGCCTATATCGCCGCCCTGCCCGACGTCCTCCCACGTGTTGAAGTGCGTGATCGTGCCGTCCTCGTTCAGTTCCAGCGCGACCTCCGCCTGGTCGAACATCCCGATTGTTATGAGGAAGCCCCCCATTGAGACACCCGCGCCGACGTGCCGCCCCGCCTTTTTCGCATCCTCCGCCTCGCGCTTGTACTGCTCATAGACGGGCTTGCCCTTCTCCATGAGCCGCTTGTATGCGTCATAGTCGTACAGCGGACGGGAATTGATGTTCGTGTCCCCGGGGCGGGCGAGATTTATTTCGCGGAACTCGAAGGGGTCGATGCCCGCCTTTTCCGCGAGCATATCTATAAGCGCCTCGCTCGTAGTGTAAATCTGCGGGGAACCGAAGCCCCGGTACGCCGTATTGAACGCGTGGTTCGTTGAGCCGCCGCGCCCTAATGCCCTGATATTCGGAATGTTCAGCCCGTGGAACGCTATGCTCAGCAGGTTGTTGAATATCAGCCCGCCGACGACGGCGTACGCGCCGTGGTCAAGCGCCACGTCGTACTCCGCCGCGATGATTTTTCCGTTCTCGTCGCACGCGAGGCGGCCGTTGGCGAACGTAGCGGAGCGCTTGCCCGTCGTGTGGTTGAACTCGTCGTAGGAAAGCGTCAGCGTGACCGGTATTTCGAGGTTTTGCAGCGCCGTCATAACCAGCGCCGCGACGTTCGGGCTCGTGGAGTAGCCGAAAGACCCCCCCGCCGGGTTCATTATGAAGCGGATGTTCTCTTTCGGAAGCCCGCACGCCATCGCGACGTCCGCGCGCGTTTCGTCTATGCTCTGGAACTTGCCCTGAAGCGTGTACATACCGTCCGCGCCGATGTACCCTTGCATGACGTCCGGCTCTATCGGCAGATGCGGCTCGTGCTGAGAGTGGAAACTGCCCTCCACGGCGCAGGGGGCGTTCTCAAACGTCTCGTCCGTCACCTCGCCCTTGAAAAGGGGCTGTTCCATATAGAAATTCGGAAGCGTCTCGTGCAGTTGTATCGCGTCCGGCACGACGGCCTCCGGGAACGTCATGTACGACGGCAGGAGTTCCAGCTCCTGCTTGACCTTTTTCGCCGCCGCGCGCGCGTGCTCCTGCGTATCGGCGGCGACGACGGCGAGGACATCCCCGCGCCTGTTTATGACCTTGCCCGCCATGACGGGGAACTCCGTTATGCCGTGCCCCTTCTGGCGCGGCACATGGGCGGGGGACGCCAGGTTGTTCGCGCCCTTCACGTCCTTTGCCGTCATGACCTTGATCACGCCGGGCATCTTCTCCGCCTCTGACACGTCGATGTTGAGAATTTTCGCGTGATGCACCTCGGAGAGGACGACGGCGAGATGCGCCGTGCCGTCCGGCATCTTCAGCTTTATGTCGTCGCCGTAGTCCGTCAGCCCGCAGACCTTGGCGAGCGCCGTCGGGCGCGGGCGATAGGAGCCGTATATATCGCGCTCCTCGTCGTACTTATAGGTGATGTCCCCCATCGTCTTTTCGCCGCGCAGGACGGCGGCCGCCTCCATCACGGCGTCAACGAGGGGCTTGTAGCCCGTGCAGCGGCAGATGTTCCTGTGCGCGCGGAACCATTCCCGCACCTCCGCGCGCGTCGGGGAGGGGTTGCCCTCAAGGAGCGCGTACGCCGACACGATGAAGCCCGGCGTGCAGAAGCCGCACTGCACACCGCCGTATGTAATCCACGCGAGCTGGAGCGGATGGAGATGCTGCGGCGTGCCTATGCCCTCTATCGTCGTGATCTCGGAGTCCTCGGCGACGTTTTTCATCCTGCGCGTACACGCGCGGACGACTTCCCCGTTCAAAATGACGGAACACGCGCCGCACACACCCGTGCCGCACCCGACCTTCACGCCGGTACAGCCGAGCTTGCGGAGCGTTGTTGCGAGGGAATCCTTCTCCAAATCGCACAGCACGGGACGTTCCACGCCGTTGATTTTGAGACGGAGCCTTGTGATTTGCATTGTTCTTACTTCCTTTCCTTTTTTGCGTTCCGGCGCGAGGGGAAACCGCGTCCCGCCGCGCGCCGTCAATACCTTTCCGAGGCGTAATTATAACAGAACGCGCGCGAAATGTAAATAACCTATGGCAAGTACGACGCAAAAATACGAAAAAAGATGTAGTTTTAACCGAGAGCGGCGATATAGTCCTCCCTCGGTCTCACGCCGATAAGGCGCGTGACCTCGCGCCCGTCCCGGAACAGAATCACCGTCGGGATGCTCTCTATGCCGAGCGACTCCGTGAGCTCCCGGCAGGCGTCCGTATCGACCTTGCCCACCTTGACGCGCCCCTCGCATTCGCCGGCAAGCTCCTCTATGACAGGCGCGAGCATTCTGCACGGGCCGCACCAGTCCGCCCAGAAATCCACAAGCGTGTCGCCGGAGGCGATTTCCCGTCCGAAAGACTCTTCCGTAAAATGAATGATTGCCACAATAGCACCTTGCCTTTCCGGTTGCAGATGATGGATTTGCTCCACTTCAATCCACGCCCCCCGTGAGGGAACGACCCCAAAATTCACAAAGCC